>JAWVZJ010000001.1:0-30136 GCA_033722255.1 Thermoanaerobaculia bacterium
CCCAGGCGCCCCTCCGCCGCCTTCACCAACGACGGATCCAGGCCGAGCCGACGAGCCAGGGCCAGGGCCTCGCTACCCCCGGGAGCGCCGGGCCGGAGCCGGAAGAGGGGCTCCCCGGTCTCCTGGTCGAACTCCATGGCGGCACAGAAGGCACCGGGGCTGTCCATCGCCTCCGCCGCCACCGGGGTGAGGTGGGTGGTGATCACCACCAACCCTCCGCGCTCCAGGAGACCCTCCAGGAGGGCTCCGGCCAGGGCCGCCCCCTCTTCGGGGTCGGTCCCGGATCCCAGCTCGTCCAGCAGGATCAGGCTCCGGGGAGCGGCGGCCCTCCACGCCTCGTGGAGCCGGAGGAGGCGGCCCGAGAAGGTGGACCGCTCGGCCAGCAGATCCTGCTCGTCTCCCACGGTGCCCACCACGACGGAGAGGGGAGGGATCCGGGTCCCGGCCGCCGCCGGGACGGGAAAGCCACAGGCGTGGATCAGGGCCAGGAGACCGGCGGTCTTCAGGGCCACGGTCTTGCCGCCGGCGTTCGGTCCGGTGATCACCAGGACCCTGCGTTTCGGTTCCAGGGAGAGGGAGAGGGGGACCACGGGTTCCCGGTGTCCGGCCGCTCCCAGGGCCCGTTCCCGGCGATCCGCCAGGGAGGGATCCAGCAGGGGGTGTCTGGCGTCGACCAGCTCCAGCTCCCGTTCCTCAGAGGCGTCCGCCAGCCGGGCGTCCGTCTCCTCGGCGAAGCGGTGGGAGGCCTGGAGGAGGTCGAGCTCGGCGAGAAGCTCCCCGTGGGCCTCGATCTCGCCCCGGCGATCCCCGAGATCGCCGATGAGCTCCCTCAGAATCCGTCGCTTCTCCTCCTCCGCCGCCGACGAGGCCTCCTGGAGCTCGTTGTTCGCTTCCACCACCGGCATCGGCTCGAAGTAGAAGCTCCTCCCCGAGCTCGATTTGCCGTGAACCAGTCCCGGGATCCGCCCCTTCGCGCCGGCTTCCAGGACCAGCACCAGCCGACCGTCCCGTACCGGGATCGTGTCCTCGGACAGGACATCCCCGTGCTCCCGCTTGAGGTCCCGGAGCCGGTCGTAAAGCCGATCCCGCTGACGGCGAATCCGGCTCCGGAGCTCGGAGAGCTCCGGGGTGGCATCCTCTCGGATCTCGCCCCGGCGATCCAGGGAGCTCCGGATCTTGTCGATCAGAGGGCCGAGGTCCGTCAGCGGGTCCACCCGTTCCAGGAGCGACTCGGCAGGAGGGTCGAGCTCCCGGATCCTCCGCACCGCGGTCCGGGAGGCTTCCAGGAGGCTGGCCAGGGCGAGGATCTCCCGGCCCGTCGGAGGGTGGGGCGAGGAGGGGCGAAGCGTCTCCAGGAGGGGACCGACGGGATCCTGGAAGGACGGGACGATGGAAGGACGCATGAGCCGCCGGGCCTCTCGGAAGCGTCGGCGTCGGACCTCCGGCTCTCGAGGGTCGCCCGAGGGGCTCGAGCCGAGGACCTCCCGACGTCCGAGATCGGTCACGCAGTAGGTGGCCAGGACCCGGAGGAAGGAGGGGAGCTCCAGGGCTTCCAGGGTGGCAGTGGAGGCGAGTCCCGGGCTCTCCGGAGGAACGGAGGAGCCCTCGGGACCGGTGGAACCGGAGATCATGAACGAACGAACGCCGCGGAGAGGATCACTCCCCGCGGCGATGGATCCGGGCGAAGAGCTCGCGTCAGGCCAGGCCCTTCCGGCGCTCCTCGGCGAGTTTCCGGAGCATCTTCTTCCGCGCCTGCATGGCCTTCCGCTTCCGCTTCGTGGACGGCTTCTCGTAGTACTGACGCTTCTTCAGCTCTTTCAGCACGCCTTCCTTCTCGCACTTCCGCTTGAAGCGCCTCAGCGCGTTTTCGAAGCTCTCGTCATCCTTGACGTGAACTGTCGGCATCGATTGATCACCTACCTTCCGTACAGCGTTCAAGAGCCCAGCTACGCGAGCTGGGCTCGTTGGCATTCTGGTGCAAATCACCGCTCCTGTCAACCCCACCCCCCTGGGTACGGGGTCCGAGAGGCCACGGCCTGAGTCCCGGCGCGCCTCCGGCCCGGGACGGGACGCTTACTCCTCCCCGGCCTCCACGTCGAAGTCGGCCTGGTACACCTCGTAGATGCCCGTCTCGTCGTCCTTCCGGAACCACACGGCGGCGGGCGACGACGTCCCCTCCTTCGGATAGAACCAGGCCACGGCGTTCTTGTCCGGGTATTCCTGGATGTTCCGCAGGTTTACCGGACCCAGGGCTTCCCGTACCTCCTCCCGGGTCATCCCCTTCTCCACGGCGGAGAAGCGCTCCTCGGTCATGAACCGCATCTCCCGGGCCTCTTCCAGGGCCGCCTGGAGCTCCTGGTTGTCGGGGTCGAGGGCCAGGGCCGATTCGTAGATGCTGATGGCCCGCTTGTAGTCGCCACCCTTCTCGATCCATTCCTCGGCCAGCTGCATGTCCTCCTCGGTCTTCATCCGGATCGCGGCTTTCTGATCCGGGGTCAGGGGCTCTCCCTCCACGATGCCCAGGGAGTTGATGTGCTGGACCAGCCGCCCCATGAACTCCTCGCTCTGGTCCGCGATGTCCTGCTCGAGCCGGGCGATCTCCTGCTCCAACTTCTCCGGGGTGGGCTCGGCGGCTTCTGACTCCCCGGCCTCCCCTTCGGCAGCCTCCGTCGTCGCCGCCTCCTCGGCGGGCGGCTCCTCGGCGGTCGATTCCTCCTGGGCCGACAGCTCGTCGCGCTGTTGTCGGAGCTCTGCCAGCTCCTCCCGTTTGGCGTCGAGCTGAGCCTTCATCTCCTGGAGAGCGGCCCATTCCGCCTCCTGGGCCTCCGTCGCCGCCTCCTCGCCACTGGTACAGGCCAGGGCGCCCAGGACGAGAAGACCAAGAGCCAGGGAAAGAGCGAGCGTGATCGTCGGTCGTCGTCTCATCGGTGATCCCTCCTTCGGCAAACGCCGGGCCCGATCCGGGTCCGATCGCATCCGGCAAATTACCACGACGATGCGGAGGACCACAACCGGATCTCGTCGGTCGAGCCCCCCAAAACCCCCTGGAAATGCAGGGTTTTGGCGGAAGATCGGCCTTGACAGCGGCCCCGGACCGCAAAATAATCGACTGTCTCTACTTCCCCGGAGGGTGAACCATGGCGAGCTCCGACGACAAGACTCCCCTCGAAAACCTCCTGTCGGATTCCTTCGGCAGCGCCTTCGAGAGCGTCCGCCGCTCTCTGACGACCGAGATCCAGAGGCACACCGAGGCCCGGGAGAGGCAGGCTCGCTCCGGAGCCCTCCAGGGCCTGCGGGAATCCCTGGCCCGTCTCGACGCCTGCCGGCGACAGACGGACCTTTTGACGGCCCTCCTGGAGGAGGCCGGTGGCTTCGCCAGCCGGACGGCCCTCTGGCTCACGGCCCTCGAAGGGCCCCGGGGATGGGCGAGCTTCGGCTTCGGGGAGTCCTCAGCCATCGAGGACCTCGAGCTCGGGTACGGGGAGGAGCCCTGGCGATCCGTCGCCGAGGGATCGGGATGGGTCGAGATCGAAGGCCGGGACGCGGCGGCCCTGGCGGCGGAGCTGGATGCCCCGGTCCCGAAGCGGGCGATCCTGATTCCTCTGGTCCTCCGAGACCGGATCGCCGCCGTCCTGTACGCGGACTCCGTGGCCGACGACGAGGACTTCGAGCCGGATGCGCTGAAGATCCTCACCCTCGGAGCCGCCCTCCTTCTCGAGATCCAGGGACTCCGGAGTCGGAATCGCACCCCGACCCTCCACCCGAGAGGTACGGTGGCACCGCAGCTGGAGCTCTGGGAAGAGGAGGCGGAGGCCCCGACCCCCGACACGGTCCGGAGACCGCCGGAGGCCGAGGTCACGGAGGAGGTCGAGGAACCCGAGCCCGCCCCGCCGGCCGCAGAGATGGAGGAGATCCCGGAGGAGTCCGAAGCCCTCTGGGCCGAAGAAGAGGCCCCGCCGGAAGAGACCGCAGCCCTGGAGACCCCCGAGGAGGAAGCCCTGCCGGAGGCGGAGGTCGAGGCCATCCCGGAGGCGGAGCTCGAGGGAGAAGAGGCGTACGAAGCCTCCGAGATCGAAGGGTTCGAGGTGGAGGATCTGCCGGAGGTGGAGGAGGCCGCGGATCTGGACGAGGGAACTCCGACCGACGTGGCGGCGACCGAGGTCCCCGAAGAACCATCGGTGGGAGCGGAACCCACGGTCCGGATCAGCCCGGACGCCCTCTCGGAGGCCCAGGAGGCGGGAGTGGAGCCTCCGGTGGAGACACCTTCGGAGCCCCCTCCGCCGGCGGTGGAGGAGGAGACGACCCAGGAGCTGGAGACGGTGGAAGAGCTCGAGGAACCGACCGAGGACATCTCCGAAGACCGGACCGTGCACCTCGATCGATCCACCGTTCCGGAGCCTCCCCCCGAGCCTCCCGGTCAGGTCGAAGCCCCTCCGCCGGAGCCTCCGTCCACCGAAGAGGGCCCACCCCCCGCCGAGCCCGCTCCCCCGCCGGAGGGAACCTCCCCGGAGGTCGCCCCTCCCCCCGACCTCCAGGGACCCGGGCTGGCCTTCCGGGGCGAGGCCGAGGAGGAACCGACCGCGGTCGAGGAGGACGAGACGGCGACGCTCCACGAGGAAGCGCGGCGTCTCGCTCGCCTGCTGGTGAGTGAGATCAAGCTCTACAACGAGGAAGAGGTCGAGGCGGGACGTCAGAACAAGGACCTCTACGAGAGGCTCCAGGAAGACATCGACCGATCCCGCCAAATGTACCGAGAGCGGGTCGATCCCCGGATCCGAGACGAGGTCGACTACTTCCGTCAGGAGCTGGTGAACATCCTGGGAGGCGGTGACCCCGATACCCTCGGCACCTGAGATACCCTTCCGATCTCTCCGGACATGGCGCCTTTGCGCCCTGGTCCTGTGGGGAGGGCTCCTTCTGCCCGCCGGCAAGCCCGCCACGCTCCTTCCCGCGGAGCACGATTCTCCGAATCCCGTCTCGTTGCAGGAGCTCCGAACCCCTCCCCGGCTCCCGGACGCCGTCCGGAAGGGGGAGTGGGACCGGGCCCGAGAGCTCCTCGTCGCCCGGGCCGACTCCGGCGACCCCGGAGCCGAGCTCGCTCGAACGCTCCTGGGCCTCGCCGCCCACGATGCCGGGCGATTCGTGGAGGCTCGGCGGCTGCTCGATCGTCCGCCGCAGGAATCCCCCGGTCTCCTGGACGACTGGGCCCTCTGGACCCTCTCCGACTGCCTGATCACCCTGGACGAGCCCCGGGGAGCCCAGGAGACCCTGGCCGCCCTCTCCCGTCGGCATTCCGATTCGTCCCTGGCCGACCGGGGTCGACTCCGCTCTCTGGAGCTGGCCCTGGAAACCGGTCGGGTCGATCTGGCCCGACGGCGCATCGAGGAGGGACGGGCACGCCGGCTTCCGGGCCGGCTCTCCCAGGCCCTGGAGCGAGGGGCGTGGGAGCTGGCCCTCCGGGAGGGCGATCGGCGGGGGCTGGAGGAGGCCGGGCGTCGGCTGGCCGCCTTCCATCCCTCTGCGGCCCGGGAGCTCGGGGTCCGGGAACGCCTGGGCCTGTCGGCGGAGGGGAGCTGGGGAACGCTTCTGACCTCGGAGGAGACGGAGAGCAGGGCCCGGATCCTCCTGGACCGGGGAGAGGTCGAGGATGCCCTCGTGACCCTGGAGTCCGTCGACCCCGCCGACAGGACCCCCTCGTGGCCGCTCCTCGCCGCCGAGGCCCGGATCGCCCAGAAGGAGGGATTTCGAGCCCTGGCGCTCCTGGCTCCTCTGGTCCCGGAGAGCCGAGAAGAGCAGGCCCGAGTCGCCTGGCTCCGGAGCCGGGCGTTTCTCGCCGCCCCCCGGGCCGATCCCCGCTCCCAAGGAGACCGGGAGCTCCGGAGAGCGGACCGGGAGCAGGCCCTCCGACTCCTCCGCCGGGCGGCCGACCTCACCGAGGATCCGAGGCTGGAGACCGAGGTCCTGGGCCGACTGTTCCACGAGCTCGCCTCCGACGAACGGATCGACGAGGCCCTGGAGATCCGACGAAGGATCCTGGCCCTCGATCCGGACAGCTCGGTGGGGCGGAGGCTCCTGTGGTCCCGGTCCTGGAAAGCCATGGAGGAG
Organism: Thermoanaerobaculia bacterium; assembly: GCA_033722255.1. Taxonomy (GTDB): domain Bacteria; phylum Acidobacteriota; class Thermoanaerobaculia; order Multivoradales; family JAIOJS01; genus JAWVZJ01. The sequence goes on from JAWVZJ010000001.1 coordinate 6,106, forward strand.
AGGAACTTCGCCGACGCCATCCACCTCTTCACCGAGCTCTCCGGCGATCCCGCCCGACAGGACCGATGGAGCCGGGGAGCCCGCTACTGGATCGCCCGTAGCTGGGAGGAGATGGGACATCGACACCGGGCAGAACGAGCCTATCGGGCCCTCGCCGAGACCGATGTGTCGGACTTTTACCGCCACCACGCCCTTCGCCGGCTCGGCCGGTCCTCCCCCGCCCCCTCCGGATCCGCCGCGGCCCCCTCCTGGCCCACGGATCCCTCCCTGGCCCGGGCCCGTTTCCTCAGCGACGTCGGCCTCGACGCGCTGGCTCTCCGGGAGCTGGAAGATCGAAGAGCCGAGGCCGACCCCCGGGCCGCAGCGGCCCTCCAGGCCCTGATCCTGGCCCGGGGAGACGATCCCCGGTCCAGCATGGCGCCCCTCCGTCGGGCCTTCCCGGAAGTGGCCACGCCGGTCCAGGCTCGCGTGCCCCGGACGGCCCGGGAGCTCTACTACCCCCTCCGCCACCGGGAGGCGGTGGTCCGCTGGGCCCAGAGCCGGGACCTGCCGCCGGCCCTGGTGTTCGCCGTCGTTCGCCAGGAGAGCGCCTTCGACGTCCGGGCCCGGAGCCGGGCCGGGGCCCGGGGTCTGATGCAGATGATGCCGGCCACCGCCCGGGAGCTCGCTGGAAAGCTGGGGATCCCCTTCTCCGGGGAGCGCCTCTACGATCCGGACTACAGCCTCCGGCTGGGGACTCGCTACCTCCGGGACGTCCTCGAAATGTTCGACGGCGACGTGGAGCTCGCCCTCGCCGGGTACAACGGCGGACCGTATCGGATCAAGCGGTGGTGGCGTCAGGCCGCGGGCAGGGTGGATACCGACCGGTTCATCGACGGCCTCCCCCTCTCCGAGAGCAGGGCCTACGTCCACCGGATTCTGCTCCTCTCCGACAGCTACGCCCGTCTCTACGGCCTCCCCGGAGCGGCGGCCTCTCCCCCGGCCGGCTGAGTCCCGCCGGGAGGGGAGGAAGGGCTCGACCGGCCGGGAAGGGGACCGTTATACTACCGAGCCCCGCCCCGGCGGACCCGGGTCCATAGCTCAGCGGTGAGAGCATCCGGCTCATAACCGGACGGTCCCTGGTTCGAATCCAGGTGGACCCACCACAGGGGGGGATCGAGGGAAGGAGATCTATGCCCCGGAAACTCGACACCATCGTTCGACTCCAGCAGGCCGTCAACTCGCTCCAGGAGGCCGAGCGGCAGCTGGCGGGAGTTCCGGACTGGATGGAGGAGCTCCACGAAGAACACAGCGCCAAGAAGGAGGAGATCGAGGCCCTGGAGTCGGACGTCGAAGACTCGGCCCGGGCCCGCCGCAAGGCGGAAGCCGCCACCCAGGACGCCGAGGCGAAGCTCGAGCACTTCCAGGAACAGGTCAGCCGGGTCCGGACCCAGCGGGAGTACGCAGCCCTCCTGCAAGAGATCGACACGGTGAAGGGACAGATCCGGGACCTGGAAGACCAGATCCTGGAGGAGATCGAGGAGCAGGAGCAGGCCCAGGAGGCTCTGGAGGAAAAGCAGTCGACCTTCGAGGAGCTCGACGAGCGGTACTCCGAGGCTCTGGCCAAGTGGGAGAAGGAGAAGCCGGAGGTGGCCGACCGGGCGAAGATCCTCCGCCGGGAGGTCGAGGAGCTCCGGGAGTCCCTGCCCCGGAATCTGGTGGCCCTCTTCGACCGGATCCTCTCCAACCGGCCGGGCGACGCCATCGCCCCCGTCCGTCAGAAGGAGGGCGCCGGCGGAAACATCTACCACTGCGGAGCTTGCAACTACCGGGTCCGGCTCCAGGTCGTGGGAGACATCAAGACCCGGGGGGCGCTGGTCCAGTGCGACGGCTGCAAGAGGATTCTCTACGTACCGGAGGGGGAGGAGGAGTGAGCGGTCCCCGGGCCTGGGTCGACGGCGCGGCCCGGGGCAACCCGGGGGAGGCGGGATTCGGTGTCGTCGTCGAGATCGACGAAACTCGATTCGAGATCGGAGGCTACCTGGGTCGGGCCACGAACAACGTGGCCGAGTACGTGGGAACCATCGCGGCCCTGGCCTGGGCCGAGCAACTCGGGCTGGAGAATCTGATCCTCCACAGCGACAGCGAGCTGGTCGTGCGCCAGCTCTCCGGCGAGTACCGGGTCAAGGCCCCGCATCTCCGGCCCTTCTACCACCGGGTTCTCGATCTTCGGGACCGGCTTCCGGGCCTGGAGATCCACCACGTCTCCCGGAAGGAGAACCGGGCGGCCGACGATCTCGCCAATCGAGCCATCGACGAGCGGATGGAGCTCCCGGAGTGGTTGGACATCCCGAAGCCGGACGCCTCGTGAGCCTCTCCATCGCCGAGCGCGTCGCCCGGGTCGAGGAGAGGATCCAGGCGGCCTGTCAGGGCGCCGGTCGCTCCCGGGACGAGATCACCCTGGTGGCCGTCAGCAAGAGACAGCCCCTGGAACGGATCCGAGCCACCCGGAAGGCGGGCATCCGGATCTTCGGAGAGAGCCGGGTCCAGGAAGCCGAGGAGAAGCTGCCCCGTCTCCCCGAAGAGCTGGTGTGGCATTTCGTGGGACCGTTGCAGTCCAACAAGGTCAAGAGGGCCGTCGAGCTGTTCCGGACCTTCCACGCCGTGGATCGGGAGAAGATCGCCCGGTACCTCGACCGGGAGGCCGAGAAGAGAGGTCTCCACCTCCGCGGCTTTCTCGAGGTCAACGTCGGCCAGGAGGAGTCGAAGCACGGTTTCGCTCCCGACGGCTTCGTCGAGCGGGTCGCCGGTCTGGTCCGTCGTCACGAGAACCTCGAGCTCGTGGGCCTGATGGCGATCCCGCCCCTCGAAGAGGATCCGGAGCGGACCCGGCACTGGTTCCGGAAGCTCCGGGAGCTCCGCGACGAGCTCGCTACCCACCCTGACTGGTCGGATTTCCCAGGGCTCCTGTCCATGGGCATGTCCGACGATTTCGAGATCGCCATCGAAGAGGGCGCGACCCACATCCGGGTGGGAACGGCCCTGTTCGGTTCCCGGATCGACTGACCCGGGACGGTTCCCGGGGCTCTGCGACGCCGACACCCGCTGATCGATCGGGGCCGACCCGCTCCTCAGGAGCCCTTCGCCTCCTCGTCGCCCCGGGGCATTCTGTGGATCGTGGCCCGGGGAGAGGGATCGTCCACCCCCTCCTCCTCCAACATTCGGGCGTAGAGCTCGACGGTCCCCTTCAGCTTCACGTGGAGCTCGTGGCGACGGGCCCGGAGCTCCTCGATCCGAGACTCGACCTCCTGCGCCCGGTCGATCGCCTGCTGGACGATCTTGTCCGCCGTCATCTCCGCCTCCTTGACCAGGAGCTGGGCTTCCCGATGGGACGTGGCCATGATCTCGTCCGAGACCTTCTGAGCCCGCAACAGCGTCTCCTGGAGCTCCTCCTCCCGCTCCCGGGCGTCGGCCAGACCGCTCTCGAGCCGACGTTTCTCCCGTCGGAGCTCGTCGATAGCCGTCAGGGCGTCTCCGAGCTCCTCCGCCACCAGGTCCCGGAACTCCTCCACCGCCTCCGGATCGTAGCCCCGGAGCTTCCGGTCGAAGCGGATCTTGCGAATCGCCAGGGGCGTGAGGCCACCGGATTCGGGACGAGACTCGTGGTCGTCGGACATGGGGTCACCCTTTCTCTCTCGTGACGTATCGGACTCCCATTATCCCACAGAACGCCCGGGTCGACTCCCAAACCCCGTGAACACTGGGGGTTCTCCGTCGACCAGAGGTCGAGTCGTCGTCCCGTCGGTCCATCCCCGGCTGGAGGTCCCCGGCCGAGGGCATCCGGGCGAACCCTGGCCGGACACCGAGGACCGTCCCCCGGGGACCGGCACCGTCACTCGGTCGGGGCCAGTTTCTCGGCCTGGGGATACACGGGGTCGATGTCGACCGGCACTTCCTCCAGGCGATCGATGGCGGCCAGGAGCTCCGGCGACGGCTTCCCGTACTCCTCCAGGAACAGGGCCGTGCCTTCGTAGTCGCCCAGGGCCTCCAGCATCACCAGATCGTGCACGATCTCCCGGATCGCCCCGGGGAACTCTTCCCGGACGATCCGGTAGAGGCCCTCCTCCGTGACCTCCAGGGCACCCTTCTCCTTCAGGTAGTTGAACTGAGCGATCACCCCCTGTCCGTGGGCCTCGTGGACCCCGAACCGGGCCGAGCGGAAGAGGCCGGCCAGGTAGGTCGGGGGGAGAGTGGTCAGGAGCTCCTCGGACATCTCCCCCTTCTCGATCAGGGCCAGGATGTCGTAGATCCCCATCACGTCGGCCTTCGCCTCCTCGATCGTCGAGTAGAGCTCCTCGAGCTCGAGGCGGACCTCGGTCTCCCGACCGTCCTTGGTGATCTTTCCCGGCCCAAGCCCGTGGGACAGCTCGTGGTGTAGCACCTCGGAGAAGAAGGCCTCGAAGGAGAGCTGGTCCCTCTGCTCCTCCACGAGGACCCGCTCGGCGATCGGCTCCAGGATCTGGTCGTACTTGGCCCGGATGATGTTCCGCAGGAGTACCTTCTTGGACCCTTTCTCCTCCCGGACTCGTTCGTCGTTGGGGAGATTGAAAGCGATGGTCTGGACGCCGGCCTTCGTATCTCCTCCGGTGAAAACCAGGTCCACGACCCGGATCGGGCTCTCGCTTCCACGGTCCAGGTTTTTGTGCTCGGCCGGGATGGGCAGGTTCCTCTCCAGCCAGGGAAGCTGGTCCTTGTACCGGTCGAGTCTCGCCGACTCCTCCGGCACGTCGACGGTCAGAAACGCCTCGAACGCCGCCTTGTAGCCGAAAAGTCCGTCCTCGTAGACCTCGTAGGGACCGATGGTGACCTCCACCGGCGAGGCCAGCTCCATCCACGCGAGATCGCTCTCGTAGTAGTCGTCGGTCCCGAATGCCTCGGCCCGGGTCCGGAGAAAGCGGGACAGAGTCTCGTGGGAGGTGAGCTCCGCCGCCGCCCGCAGGCGCTCGGCGGCGGGCTCCAGCCACTGCCGGTACTCCTCGGAGTAGGGGACGGCCGTCAGATCCCCCTCCTCGGTCCGACGGATGACCGTTGTCAACGACGTGAAGGGCTCCTCGTCCTCCGGATGCTCCTCGATCCAGGTCTCGAACTCCTCCTTCGACATGTCCACGGGGTAGTACCCCGCTCCCTCGGGATGGGGCATCTCCCCGATGAACGGCTCCATCTCCTCCAGGCGGTCCCAGGGACCGAAGTTGATCCGGAAATACTCCCGGGCCGGCTCGGCCCGGGGGCCCTCGTACTCGTCCAGTCGTGCCCGGAGGTCCGGATTGCCGACCCAGACCTGCCGCAGGAAGATCTCGTCCAGCAGTCGGGCCGCTTCCACGAGCTCCCCGAGGACTTCCCGGTCCTCCTCCGACAGGGCCGATAGATCCGCCTCCAGGGTCGTGGGGGCGAAGCGGTCCCGGCGTTCGGCCACGTCCTCGGCGATCTCCAGAGCCGAGGCTGCCGCCGGCTCCGGAGCCCGGTCTTCGCCGGACCCGGCCTCTTCACCCGGGGCACAGGCCGAGCAGAGGATTGCGACACAGCAAAGGACCAACGATCTCGACAGATTCTTCTTCATGAAAACATCTCTCTTTCCGCGTTCAGGGGTCGGTGTCCGACGGGTCGGGTTCCTCGATCCAGGACCGGGCGGCCAAAGCCATGATCTCACGTCCCTCCACCAGCCGGGTTCGGTCTCCCTCCCGGAGGAACACGAGCTCCACGTCCCCTTCGACGCCACGCTCCCGAAGAAGCGTCTCCAGCGCCGGTCTCAGGCTCTCCCGCTCGTAGATCCAGTGTTCCGACGGGAGGCGCCGGGTCCTGGAGCCACGTCCCCCTCGGCCGAAGCGATCCGGAACCGTGATCTGGGCGACCCGCATCCGATCCGGAGGGCCCAGGAGGATGAGGGCCCCACCCCGGTCCGTCAGCGCCCCCCGGGTCTCCTCGTCTCCGTAGAGGCGGTCCGCCGCCACCACCCGCTTCGACATGAAGGACTCGATCTCTCCTCGACGGGCCCAGAAGTCCTCGACGAAGGCCTCGAGATCCCCCAGATCCCGGATCCGCCGGGCCTCCCTCCGCTCCTCCGGCAACAGGAGCCAACGAACCGGCCCCTGGCTCCACCGCTCGCTGACCGTCGAGGCGGGACCGGTGGTCCGGGGACGGCAACCGACCCCCAGGAGGAGGAGCAGGATCGCTCCCGTCGCCAGCGTTCCCGGTCGGTGCGTCGGCTTCGTGGCTCCGCCCCCTCAATGAACCGCCTGGTCGGCGTTCGGCTCCGGGGCCTCCTCGATGGGACCGTGGGTCTCCTCGTAGCGGGAGAGGTTCGACGAGAGGGCCCGGACGATCCGCTTCATGTGGCCGGGGCTGGTGATGATCCGAGCCGTGACCGCCCCCTGGGGAGGAACCAGGTTGATGAAGTCCAGGATGAACTCCTCCCGGGTGTGGGTGATCCGGAGGAGATTGGAGTATCGGCCCTTCAGCTCCTCGTCGGTGATCTTGATGTTCAGTTCCTGCTGCGGGGCGTCCGCCATGGATCGGTCCTCTCTCGGGATTCGCGCGACGTGGGAGAGCTCGATTCTAACAGCCGTCGCGCCGCTCCGGGCGTTCATGAGGATGAAAGCCGGGAGCTGACCAGTCGATGACCCTGGGCCGGCCCTTCGGGTCCGAGGTCCGGGACCCGGAGGGGACGGCGCGGGCTATGAGATCTTTGGTCGTGGGGCCGGGAGGGATCCGGTCAGCCGGTCTCGTCCCACTCGACCCCGGGACCGAACTCCCACCGATGTCGCGGCTCGTACACCCCGGTGGAGGACCGGGAGGCACTGACGGTAAAGGTGAAGACGCCCCGGCGGTAGTCGTAAGGAGCTCCGTCCCGGGCGTGGACGGCCAGATCCACTGCATACTCTCCCGGGGCGAGGCGCAGATCGGGACAGTGGATCTGGACCCGGGTGGAGCCCGAGAGGCGCCCCGGGCGGTATCCCTCCAGCTCGGTGTTGGTACCCCAGACCTCCACCCCCCGGGGAGTCCGGATGGCGATCCCGAACACGAAGTCCTCCAGCTCCTCCTCGGCCTCCACGTCCAGGGCGAAGACCGCGGAGCTCCCGGTAGACAGGGCATAACCCTCCGCCCCGTCGACGAGAAGCCGAACCTCCCGGAGCCGGGCCCGTCCGGAACCCCAACGATCCGGCCTCTCTTCGGCTTCGGCTTCGGCTTCCGTCTCGGCCTCCTCCTTCTCCTCCCGGTGCCGCCGGCCCTCGGCCTGGGCCACGGCGTCCCGGTAGGCGTCCACGACCCGGCGAGGCTCTCCGATCATCCGGCTGAAGCCGTCCTCCATCCAGAGGATCCTGTCGCAGAGATCCTCCACGAGGGGAAGGGTGTGGCTGACGAAGAGGAGGGTCTTCCCCCGGGCCAGCATCGCTTCGATCCGGTGTACGCAGCGATGGGCGAAGGCCTCGTCCCCGACGGCCAGCACCTCGTCCACCAGGAGCACGTCGGGATCGGTATGGACGGCCACGGCAAAGCCCAGACGAACGTACATGCCGGAGGAGTAGTTCTTCACCGGCTCGTCGATGAAGTCCTCGAGACCCGAAAAGGCCACGATCTCGTCGAAGCGGTCCGCCACCTCGGACCGGGAGAGGCCGAGGACCGCGCCGTTGATGTACACGTTCTCCCGACCCGAGATCTCCGGATGGAAACCGGCCCCGAGCTCGATCAGGGCCGAGACCCTGCCGTCCACTGCGATCCGACCCTCCGTGGGCTCCAGGATCCCGGCGATCAGCTTCAGGAGCGTCGACTTCCCGGAGCCGTTGCTCCCGATCAGGCCGAAGGCCTCCCCCGGAGCGACCGAGAATGACACCTCCCGGACGGCGGGAATCACCTCTTGGGGCTCCAGGTCCCGGACCAGGCTCCGCTCCAGCAGGGCGCTCTTGAGGGTCCGGAACCGGAAGCCCGAGGCCATTCTCCGATAGAGCTTGGACACTCCCTCCACCGTGACCACGGCGTCTCCGCTCATGCCGCCTCCACCAGGGTGTTCCGCAATCGAGCGAACACCCAGCAGCCGAATCCCCAGGCGAGGAGGGAGGTGCCCAGGGCTCGAAGCCAGAGGGAGACCGCAGGCCACACCCCGGCGAAGAGGAGGTCCTGATAGATCTGGATGTAGGGAGTGGCCGGGTTGGCGGCCACGATCGCCCAAGCCCACGGCACCTGTCGGATGCTGGAGAGGGGATAGAGGATCGGCGTCAGGAAAAAGCCCAGAGTGAGGAGGTTCTGGAGAAGATCCTGGACGTCCTTGAAATGGACGTTCAGGGCGGCCAGGGCGAGGGCGAGACCCGCGACGAAGGGAAGCTGCACCAACATCGCCAGGGGAAGCCCGAAAACGGACCAGCCACCGACCGGATAGTCGAAGAGCCGAGCTCCCACCAGGGCCACCCCCGCGATCGGGAGGGCCAGGACAAAGTGGACGAGCTGGGCCAGGACCGTCACCACGGGAAGGACCTCGGCCGGGAAGACCGCCTTCCGGATCAACCCGGAATTCTCCAGCAGGCTCCCGGTGGCGTCCAGGAGGGAGCCCGAGAGCCAGATCCAGGGGAACAGGCCGGTGACCAGGAAGACGGAGTAGGGCTCGGCTCCGCCCCAGCGGGCCTGGAAGACGATGTCGAAGACCAGGGTGTAGACCGCCAGGAGGAGGAGGGGGTTGACCAGGGACCAGAAGAAGCCGAGGAAGGAGCCCCGGTACCGGGCTTTCAGCTCCCGGCCCGTCAGGATGAGGAGGAGGCCCCGGAAGCGGAGGAGACGAGCTAGCATCAGATTGTCGCGGAGAGCCCTACGCCCCGATCCGAGGACGGGCACTCCGTCCGGTCACCGGCACCCGGGTGCTCGAGCTCGAAGAGGGGCCCCTCAGTTCTCGCCCTCGAGGCGACGCTGCCGCTCCTCGATTTCCCGCATCCGTTCCTGGAACGCCCTCTTGATCCTCTCGACGTGCCTCTCGTAGTTGAGGGGCTCTCCGTCCTTGATGATGTAGACCCGGGGGTACTTCTGGACGTCTCCCTTCTCGTCGAACTGAAGCGTTCCCGTGGCTCCGGGGAGCGATCGGATGCTCCGCATCCCTCCCCAGAACTCGTTGGGGGTGGCTCCGCCCTCGACCAGAGCCTCGACCAGGACCCGCATCGCGTCGTATCCGTGGGCCGAATACAGGTCCGGTGTCTCGCCGTACTTCTCCCGATAGGTGTCCACGAACGCCTTGACGTCGCCGCTGGCCTGGGAAAGGTCGAAGATCGTCTGGGTGAAGATGACCCCGTCCGCCTGGTCTCCCACCTCCCGGACGGCCCTGGAGGTGGCGAAGGCGGAGGTGGTGAGGATCTTGCCCTCGTACCCGTCGCCCCGGAGCTCCCGGATCATGTGCACGAGGTCCTTCCAGTATGCCGCCAGGTAGACGGCGTCGGGGGCCAGGGTCGTGACGCGATCGACGAGGCCGCTGACGTCGGTATTGGACTGGAACTCCAGGGTCTCCAGAACTTCGCCACCGTGCCTCTCGAACTCGGTCTCGAAGACCTCCTGGATGCCCAGTCCGTACGGGGACTCGTTGGCCAAAATCACCGCGCTCTCGAGCTTCAGGGTGTTCGCGGCGAAGGACCCCATCTTGGTTCCCTCGACGAAGTCCGAGGGGAAGACCCGGAAGAAGTTCCGGGACACGCCGGAGAGCTCCGGATTCGAAGCCGAAGGCGAGACCAGGACCCGATCCTCCTCGTCGGCAACCTCCACCATCTCCAGGGCCTCGGCGCTGGTGACGCCACCGATCGCAGCCAGGGCGCCCTCGTCGTAGAGATCTTCCAGGAGCTCGGCCGCCTTTTCGGGATCGGTCTCGGAGTCGACGATCTCGAGCTCGATCTCCCGCTCGAGGCGAGGATCCTCCCGGGCCTGCTCATAGGCGATCTCGATGCCCCGCTTGATCGCGGTGGCGTAGGCCTGCACGGGGCCCGTCAGGGGCAATACGGCCCCGAACGTGACCGGCTTCGGCGGTCCACAGGCCCCCAGGAAAAGGCCCAGGCCCAGGCCCACGCACAAGACGGCAGTCCAGATCGATCGACGTTTCATCTCCGAGTCCTTTCGCGGAACGAGGCTTCTCCGCCCCTCCTTCTAGCCCAGCCGGCGACGGAGTGTCAAGAACATCCGACCCTCCGGGAATCGGGGCTCCGAGCCCCTCGCCCGGGCCCGTGTCGGCGGCCCCGGCGGCAGATCCGAGCCACTGTGGACGAGCCGAGCGGTGACGAAGCCACCGAAGCCGGCCGGGTGGGTCTCGTCAAACACGTCCCCCAGTGTACCGAATCCTCCCCGCCCGCACCGGGCTCGGCGTCCGGAGCTCGGTCGGAGGGACTCTCACGGGAGCTGGAAATACCGGGGAGAAGGCCCGAGGGTCACGTCCCGACCTTCCGGGATCGAGAGCTCCTCACCGTCCCGTCCCCAGGTCCGTTGCGGCGATTCCGGCAGGGTCGCTCGACCGGACCCCTCCCGGGACCAGCCCACGAAGATCTGTCTCCCCTCGTCCCGAAAGCGGTAGAGATAGAGTCCCTCCGGGGTGTGGTCGGGCCCCACGAAGGTGGCCCCCTCGAGCCGGGCCAGCGTGGCGAGGGCCCGATAGGCGGGGCGCACCCGGAGGCCGTCCTCACCTGGGGCGAGGAGACCGTAGCCTCGGGCCACGAGCTGCCACCAATAGACCCGTTCCACGTGGCCGGTTCCCAGGGCCAGGAGGTAGTAGCGGACCAGGTAGTCCGCCGCCGTCTCCTCGTCCACCGCGACGTGCCGGCCCGCCGGGGCGTGGGGACCTTCCCACAAGGGCCAGTTCACCTCGGTGATCCAGCTCCGTTCGGCCGCGCACCGGCCGGAGATCGCCAATGCCTTGGCCAGCAGGACCTTGTCCACCGTGTCGAATCCGGCCTGGGTGTTCTCCGGCGCTCCCCGACGATCGACGTAGAGGAGGCTGGCCAGGGCGTCGAACCGGAGGTGGCTCCCGGGCCAGTTCAACACCGCGGCGGTGTAGTGAGGCTCGAAGTCGATCACCGCCGGACCCAGGATCTGCACGCCCCGGTGCCGCCGCAGAACCTCGCTGGCGGTCTCGGCCAAGCGCTGGTACTCCTCCAGGTTCCAGATCCCCCACTTGCTCCGGTTGATCGCCTGTCCCACCTGGAAGTGCCGACCATAGGGAGCGAACCGCTCGGCCAGCTCCTCGACGGCGCCCCTCCAACGTCGGAGATCCCGGACCAGCTCCCTCCTCTGGGGGAGAGAGTAGGCCAGATCGAAGCCCCGTCCGTGGAGCTCCCGGGCCAGGGACTCCTCGGCGCCGTGCTCCTCCGCCCAGGGATGGAGCCGGAGCAGCACCCGGCGGATCCCGAGCTCCTCCAAGGCCCGGATCAGGCTCTCCGGGTCCTCCGGCCGGGGTCGCACGCAGACTCCGAGACCGTCGAAGACCACGGACTCGGCGTGGAGCTCGGACTGGAGCCGCCGGTAGGCGCTCCAGAGCCCCGGGGCGGCGCCCAGGATGCCCCGGAGCGCCTTCAAGTGGATCCGGACGTCCCCCAGCCGGACCAGGAGCTTGTCCAGACGGCCGGCGTGTTGGTGCGGCTGATCCGAAAGCGGGTCCCAGACCGCCCGGTCTCTCCGGGACGCCCCGGAGGGTGGCCGGGGAAGATGAGGATAGGCCTTCCGGGGCACCAGGAGGTCCCGGACCTTGCCCAGTCTCCCACGGATCCGACGCTTCCATCGGTGTCGGCCGTGAAACGAGCGGTGGAAGAGCCGGTACAGGATCCGGGCCCGGCGGGGCGGTTCCCCCCGGAAGTAGGCCGACAGGAGGAGGTTCTGATGCTCCGGGCGCTCCAGGGGCATCCGGCAGAGATCCCTCAACCTCCGGGAGAGACCGACCCGAGGAAGACGCCGGGCCCGGTTCAGATCCACGAGGAAGGGGTCCGGCGGCCGCTTCTCGAGATCCAACAGCACATTCCCCGAGGAGTAGTCCCGGAACCAGAAGCCCCCCTCGTGGAGGGCCAGGGCCAGATCCGCCAGGACGCTCAGGAGCTCCACGGGATCCAGGTCCGGAAAGCTCTCGTCCTCCGTCCCCGCATTCAGGGCCCGGACGATGGACCGGGCCTCGACCAGCCCCTCCAGGTACCGGGAGACGTAGAACGCCGGACCGTCGATCCGATCGGTGTCGATCCAGACGAGAGGGTCCGGGGTGGGCAGCCCCTCCTCCTCCAGGGCCAGGGCCACTCGCCAGCTCCGCTCCGCCTTGCTGCCCCGGAGCCGCCGGTCGACTCGACGACGCAGCGTCTCGTGGCGGAACTGCTTGACCACCACACTCTCCACACCCCGGCCGGGAACCTCCACCTCCGTGACCCAGAGATAGTTCCTTCCCCAGTGGAGGGTCTCCCGTGCTCGACTCGGATCCGCCAGCAGCGGGAGAGCTTCGGGAACCATCTGCCTCCACGGCCCTTCCCGGACCTCCCCCCGGAAACCGGGACTCCGGAACTCCAGGGAGTCGGTCACCTCAACGGACCTCGAGGACCTCGAAGCGCTCCCGGTGCAGCTCCGGGTCGCTCCGAACCACGATCGACAGACCCAGGGTCCGCTCCAACTCCTCCACGACCGCCTTCTCCTCCCCCCGGAGGGCGTTCGCCAGATCCGGGTGGGCCCGGAGCATCAGCTCCCGGGCTCCCCGGGGCGCTCCGTGGTCCAGGACCTCCTCCCGGAGCTCCATGGCAATCGTGGTCAGCGCCTTCACCCGACCGTCGCCCTGGCAGTACGGACAGGGAGAGGTGAGAAGCCGCTGCAGACTCGGCCGACTCCTCTTCCGCGTCATCTCCACCAGGCCGAACTCCGAAATCGACAGGACCCTCGAGCGGGCCCGATCCTTCCGGACCTCCTCCTCCAGGGCGGCGAAGACCTCCTCGCGGCTCTCCGCCTCCTCCATGTCGATCAGATCGAGGACGACGATACCTCCGAGGTTCCGGAGGCGAATCTGTCGGACGGCTTCCCGGACCGCCTCCAGGTTCGTGCGCAGAATCGTGCGCTCCAGGTCTTCGCTCCCCACGAACCGGCCGGTGTTCACGTCGATGGCCACCAGGGCCTCCGTCGGCTGGATGACGAGATACCCGCCAGAGCGCAACCAGACCTTGGACCGGAGGGCGGCCTCGATCTCCTCCTCCACGTCGGCCACCTCGAAGAGGGGACGTCGTCCCTCGTGGCGCCGGACCTTCCGGGCCAGGGAGGGGTCGACCTCCTGCAGGAACTCCGAGACCCGCCGGTGGATCTCTTCACCCTCCACTCGGAGAGCCTCGAACCCGGGACCGAAGCGGTCTCGGACCACCCGCAAGGCCACGTCCAGATCCTCGTGGACCAGGGCTGGGGCGCCCGCTTCCCGGATCCGATCCCGGATCCGATCCCAGCGACTCCTCAGCGACCCGGCGTCCCTCTCGAAGGACTCGGGGCGCTCCCCCTCTCCGGCCGTCCTCACGATCCACCCCCCCTCCGGGAGCCCGGCCACGATCTCCCGGAGGCGCTCCCGCTCCTCCGGATCCTCGATCCGGCGGGAGACCCCGAGGTGGGCGCCGTCGGGAACGAAGACGAGGTACCGGCCGGGCAGCGTGATCCGGGGGGTCACCCGGGCACCTTTGGAGGGCACCGGATCCTTTACCACCTGCACCACGATCTCCTCTCCGGGCTTCAGTAGATCGTCGATGGCCTTCTCTGCTTCCCCCGGACCCTCCTGCGTCTCGTCCTCCGCCCCGGATCCCGAGCTCCGATCCCGGAGATCGTCCACGTGGAGAAAGGCGTCCCTCTCCAGGCCGATGTCCACGAAGGCGGCCTCCATTCCGGGCAGGACCCGGTTGACCCGGCCCTTGTAGAGGTTCCCCACCACTCCCCGGTCCCGGCGCCGCTCCAGGAACAGCTCCACCAGCCGGCCCTCCTCCAGGAGGGCCACCCGGGTCCGATGGGGATCTTGCTGGATCAGGAGCTGCGGCGCCGACACGCGCCGATTGTAGTCCCCCCCTGGTCCGCCCGCGCCCCCCGGTCGCTATCGATTCACGTACCGCCGGGCATCCACGTTGAGGGCCAGCCCCGTGGCGGCGAAGCAGAAGAAGGTGAACGACCCGCCGTAGGAGAGGAAGGGCAGGGGGATGCCGGTGATCGGCACCAGACCCACGACCATCGCCGTGTTGTAGAGGATGTGGAACGCCAGGATCGATCCCAGGGACACGATGAGGAGGATTCCCAACCGATCCCGCGCCCGGCCCGCCACCTCCGCCAGGCCCCAGAGAAACAACCCGAAGAGGGTCAGGACGAGGGCCACTCCGGCAAATCCCCATTCCTCGGCGAGGACCGCGAAGACGAAATCGGTGTGCCGGGCCGGGAGGAACCGGAGCTGGCTCTGAGTCCCCTGCATGTATCCCTGTCCCAGGAGACCTCCGGACCCCACGGCGATCTTGCTCTGCCGAACCTGGTAGCCGGCCCCCAGGGGGTCCCGTTCTGGCTGGAGGAAGGTGAGGATCCGATCCTTCTGGTACCCCCGGAGCCCGATGTCGGTGTTCCAGGCAGCCCCTCCCAGAATCAGGGCCAGAACGCCGACCGCCAACAAAACTCGCCATCGGACCCCAGCGACCAGCAGGGCTCCCAGGAGCATGGGAACGAACATGGCGGCGCTTCCGTAGTCCGGCTGAAGCGCCACCAGAGTGACCGGTAGAACCACGATCGACCCGGCCACGCTGACCTCCCGGAGCCGGAGCCGGCTCCGGGGGATCCCGGATAGATACTGAGCCAGCAGAACGGCGGTCGTGAGCTTCGCGAGCTCCGCCGGCTGAACCCCGAATCCGCCGATGGCGAGCCAGCTCCGGGCTCCTCCCCGAAGCTCACCGGCCACCAGGGTGAGGAGCAGGAGCACGACCCCGAGCCCGTAGATCGCCAGGGCATGGGTTCCGAGCCGGCGATAGTCCACCAGGAAGGCCGCCAGGAAGATCCCCAGCCCCAGGACGACCCAGAGGGCCTGACGGGGCAGGTAGTCGACCGAGAGCTCCGCCGAGGCGCTGTGGATCGTCACCAGACCCACGACCGCCAGGGCCAGGGCTTGCAGCAGGAGGCTCCACCGGGCGTTGCCCAGGGCCTGCAGGCCGGTCCGGCCCTCAACCGCGAACGGGGCGGAGATCGGTCCGCTTTTCGAGAAACTCTTCATAAACGGCTCGGGCGACGGGGGCCGCGGTCCGGGAGCCGGACCCCCCGTGTTCGACGAATACGACCACGACCAGCTCCGGATCGTGGGCCGGCGCGTAGGAGGCGAACCAGGCGTGGTCCCGCTGCTCGAAGGGAAGGTCCTCGGACTCGATCCGGGCCTCCTGGGAGACGACCTGCACCGTCCCCGTCTTGCCGGCGATCTCGAGGCCGGGCAACCGGGCCGTTCGTCCGGTTCCCTCGGACACGACCCGGCGAATGCCCTCCTGAGCGACGTCCCACCAGCGAGGATCGATTCCCTCGATCCGGCTCCCGCCGCCGGGAGTACCGGCGACGATCCGGGGGATCGGGCGGTGACCCTCGGTGGCCAGCGCGGCCATCATCACCGCCACTTGGACCGGTGTCACCAGCAGGGAGCTCTGGCCGATCGCCACCGAGATCGTCTCCCCGGGATACCAGCGGTGACCCCGGACCCGCCGGCTCCACTCGGGGCCCGGGACCAACCCCGCCCGTTCGCCGGCGAGATCGATCCCCGTGGCCTCCCCGAATCCGAACCGTCGGGCATACTCGCCGATTCGCTCGATTCCGAGCTCCTTCCCCAGCGTGTAGAAATAGATGTCGCACGATTCCTCCAGGGCCTCGACCAGGTCGACCCAGCCGTGTCCCCCTCGCTTCCAACATCGGAAGCGGTGATCGTAGAACCGGGTGCTCCCGGAGCAGAAGACGCTGCGGTCGGGAGTGACGACCCCCTCCTGGAGACCGGCCAGGGCCATCAGGGGTTTGAACACCGAGCCCGGCGAGAAGACGTTCTGGATCGCTCGGTTCTGAAGCGGCTGAAACGGGGCCGCGACCAGGCTTCGCCACTGCCGCGGATCCAGACGTCGGGCGAAGAGGTTCGGATCGTAGGAGGGTCGGGACAGCAGCACCCGGACCGCTCCCGTCCCGGGCTCGAGGGCGACGACGGCTCCCACCCGGCCCTCCATGGCCCGTCCGGCCGCCTGTTGCAGATCGAGGTCCAGGGCCAGCCGGAGATCTCCTCCGGGTCGGGCCTCCCGGCGTCCGTACTCCTCCACCGGTCGACCCCGGGAATCCACCACCACCACGCGGCGACCGTCCCGGCCCCGAAGCCGCCGTTCGTAGCGACGCTCGATCCCTCGACGGCCCACCAGCTCTCCGCGCCGATACTCTCCCTCCCGGAGGAGCTGATCGGGACCGATCTCCCCGATGTAACCCAGGACGTGGGCGGCCTGCTCCCGGTGACGGTAGAGTCGGACCTGCTCCACCTCGATCTCGAACTCCGGATGCTTCAGGTCCGCCAGCTCGAGGCGAGCCACCTGGGCCAGGGAGAGATCCTCCGCGATCAGCACCGGATTCACCGGGTCGTTGCGCCTCTGCCGCCGGTAGTTGGCCCGGAGGCTCTCCGCCGGAGCTCCCAGGACCTCGGACGCGAAGGCGAAGGTGCTCTCGGGATCCTCCATGATCGCCGGGTCGACCCGGAGGGTGTAGCTGGGAACGTTCTCGACCAGAGGGCGTCCCTGCGCGTCGAAGATGATCCCCCGAGGGGCGGGGATCGGTAGCCTCCGGAGACGGTTGTGCTCCGCCGCCTCCCGGTACTCGGAGCCGTTCACGCCTTGGACCACCCAGTAGCTGGCCGCGATCATCGCCAACAGACCCACTCCAGCCCGGGCCAGGAACCGGACGCGGCGGATCAGGGCTTCCCGGTGCTCTCGAGAACGTAGGACTTCCATCGCTTCTCTTCCTTCAACGACTTCCGGCGGTCCGTTGATTCCCCCCGCTCATCGCAGCCGCAGTCTCCGCATCCTCTTCTCCTTCCACCGTTTCCAGCGGGCTTCGAAACGCCGTCCCAGTGCCAGCAAGAGGGCCCCGACGAGGGCCGTGAGCCCGATTCGGACCAGAACCAAGCCTGGCTGGGGAAGCTCGGGGCGAGAGACCAGGAGGAGGGCCAGGAGCACGAGGATCCCCTGCTGGAGCGCCGAGGCCAGGGCGAACAGGAGCACCCGCACCCGTTGCCGACCCATGACGATCCGCCCGGCCAGCACCGCCACCGTGAAAGCCACGAAGGTCCCGGCGAAGCCGTGAAGGCCCCAGAGCGACCCACTCAGGCCGTCCAGGAGGAGCCCCGCGACGAGACCGACGAGCTGGGAGGAGACCGGACCGTGTCGAAAGGCGAAGAGGACCACGACGACCAGGAGGGGATCGAAGAGGGCCGGGAACCGGGGCCAGAGGGCGACACCGACGAGGTAGGCGACGACGGCACACAGGAAGGCGGCGGTCCAGCGGAACACGGTCACGGCAGCTCCGGCTCTCCCAGGTCCGTCGGCAACGGCTCCTTGGGCAGCAGATAGACCGTGTCCACGACGCCGAAATCCACCCGGGGCAGAACCTCGATCCGATGGAACAGCCTGGGGCCGGGCTCCACCGAGATCACCACCCCCGTGGCGATCCCCTGGGGATAGACTCGATCGATCCCCGCCGTCACCACCTCGTCGCCGCGACGCACGTCGGCGGAGAGGGGCACGTACTCCAGAGTGAGGGGATCGTTCCCCTGGCCCCGCAGGATCCCCTGTCGACGGGTCCGGGCGATCATGGCCCCCACGGCGGAGGACCGATCGGTGATCAACTGCACCCTGGCGTAGGGCTCGGCCACGGTCACCACCCGACCCACGAGGCCTCGGGGAGCCACGACCGGTTGATTGGCCTGCACCCCCCGGGGGCCGACCCGGATCACGAAGTTCCGGAGCCAGGACCGGTAGTCCGCGAACACCACGTCGGCGACCTGGAGGCGGCGATCCCGGGCTCGGCCGTACTCGAGAGCCTCGGCGAGGCGATCCCGCTCCACCTCCACCCCTTCCAGTCGCAACAGCTCGCCCTCGAGGGCCTCCAACCTCTGCCGAAGGCGTGCGTTCTCCTCCTGGAGGCTCTCCCGGGTTCTCCAGGCCCGGGCCGTTGCCCGTGCCGCCTCCTCGACCCCGGCCACCGCCTCGGCCAGGGGTGCCACGACCCGAAGAACGGCCCGGGCCATCGGAGGAGCGTTCGGCCCCCGGCGGGGCGTCTGCCGGGTCAGGAGCACCAGCTGTCCCAGGAGGAGGATCAGGAGGAGCCAGCCGGCTCTCCGGTGCATCACGTCGGGAAATCCGGCGCCTCGGGCCTCACACGATGGAGACCTTTCGGAGGAGGTCGATGTCCCCCAGGACCCGTCCAGCCCCCAGCACCACCGAGGCCAGGGGATCCTCGGCCAAGACCACCGGCAGCCCGGTCTCCTCCCGTAGGCGCTGGTCGAGGTTCCGCAGCAGGGCTCCTCCCCCGGAGAGCACGATGCCCCGGTCGATGATGTCCGCCGAGAGCTCCGGCGGCGTCCGTTCCAGGGCCTGCCGCACCGCCTCCACGATCGTGGAGACCGGCTCGATCAGCGCCTCCCGGATCTCCTCGTCGGAGATCACCAGGTTCTTGGGGACTCCCTCCACGAGATCGCGTCCCTTGATCTCCATGGTGAGGGCGTCCTTCAGCGGATGGGCAGATCCGATCTCGCACTTGATCAGCTCGGCGGAACGCTCTCCGATCAACAGGTTGTACTTGCGCTTCAGGTGCTGGATCACGGCGTCGTCCATCTCGTTGCCCGCTACCCGGACGGAGCGGCTGTAGACGGTTCCGGCCAGGGAAATGACGGCCACGTCGGTGGTGCCGCCCCCGATGTCGACGATCATGTTCCCCGAGGGCTCGGTGATCGGCAGACCGGCGCCGATGGCGGCCATCATCGCCTGTTCGACGAGGAACACCTCCGAAGCCCCCGCCCGCTCCGCCGAGTCCCGGACCGCTCGCTTCTCGACCTGGGTGATCTCGCTGGGAACTCCGATGACGATCCGGGGCCGGACCAGGCGCCGTCCTCCGTGGGCCTTCTTGATGAAGTGCTCGAGCATCTTCTCCGTGACCTCGAAATCGGCGATCACCCCGTCCTTCATGGGGCGGATCGGCTCGATGTTCCCGGGGGTGCGCCCGAGCATCTCCTTGGCCTCGGCCCCGACCGCCTCGATCTTGTTCGTCACCTTGTTGACCACGACGACAGAGGGCTCCCGAACCACGATGCCCTTGGTCCGGGCATAGACCAGGGTGTTCGCCGTCCCCAGGTCGATGGCCAGGTCGTTCGAGATGTAGCGGAGAATCGAGCCTAGGGGCATGACGGAGCTCCTCGACGCATCGAAAGGGAGATGAGACCGGAGGGTGTGTGGCGGGTGAGTTTTACCACGACGTCCGGGAAGTGACCAGGGGGCACAGCGACGATCGCGGAAACGGGATCGGGATCAAATGCTCTCCACGAAGACCCGTTCCCGCTTCGTCACCTCGTTCCCCCAGGGGTCCTCGGCCCGGACCTCGATAAAGTCCCATCCCGTCTGCACCAGCTGGACGGTCTTGGTGAAGCCGCCGTCCGCGGCCACCGTGACCGATTCGCCGTTCACCCAGACCGAGGCTCCGGGGTCGGTGCGTCCCCGGACGATGAAGATCGCGCCGTAGGACTGGACGTCGTCGATCATCAGCTCCGGCGGCTCCCGGTCTCCTCCCCGGGGACCTCCCGGAGCCACCCGGAAGCGGCGCGGCTCGCTCCAGGGCCCCCGGAGCCCGTCCGTGTTCTGTGCCGCCACCCGCCACAGGAAGCTCCCCTCTCCCCGGACCCCGAGAGTCGCCTCGGTCCTCTGCCGATCGTCGGCAGCGATCACGTTTTCGACGAAGAGGCGGTTCCGGGACACCTGGAGGGCGTAGCTGGCCGCCTCCTCCACCTGCTGCCAGCTCAGGGTGATCCGCTGGGTGCGTCCCGAATCGATGTCGGCGTTGTCGCCGGGGGCGGTCAGCTCCGGAGCCGGCGGGAGAGGCAGGGGCTCCGACAGGCTGTCGCCCCGCTGACTCACGGTCTGGAGGGCCCCCACCCTCCGGCGCTCACCTCCGGCGGAGGCGACGTCCATGGTCCCCCGGTAGGTGGTGAAACTGCCCTGCTCTCCCGTCTCGTCGACCACGACCACGGCCTCCGTCTCGTCCTCCACCCGGGCCTCGGCCCTGGGGGTGGCGATCTGGCTGGGTCGCTGGGCCGTGTTGAGATTGATCCAGCCGTACTGGAGCTCGACGGTCCGCTCCCCGGGGCCCTCTCCCGGCGCGCCGCTGACCACGAAGAGGGTGTTCGGGCGAACCGTGTAGAGGGTGCCGTCGACGAACATGATCTCCGCCGTTCCACCGGCGCCGGTCTTCACGAAATCCCCGTTCTCGAGAGTCACCTGGGCCCGGGCCGACTCCCACCGCCCCCGCTCGCCCCGGCGGTAGTCGACCCGCCCGTCCACGGTGACGAACCGGGCCTGGCCGGCTCCCTGCCGGGCCGTGGCGTCCCGGATCGAGATCAACAGCTCCCGGCTTCGCCGACCCCGGGCCAGGGCCGCCGGGTACTCTCCGGCGTCGTAGGCGGAGCGACCCTCCTCCATGAGCTCCCATGCGGTATCGTACTCCGCCTGGAACTCCTCCAGCTCCTGGGAGCCCTGGAGCTCCTGGAAGAGCCGGCGGTCCTCCTCCAGGATCCGGGCCGCCTCCCGCTGGAGGGCGTTCGACTCCCACCACCGGTACCCGAAGTAGCCGCCCACGGCCAGGATCAGGAGAAGGAGAAGAACACCCCAGCCCTGCAGGGTCTCGACCGAAACCTTGTACCAGTCGCTCTTTGGGCTCCGATCGGGGACCACGCTCGTCGAATTCCTCCGGGAGGCACAATATACCAGATCCGGGGATCCCCGGCGGGTTGCCGCCCGGAGAGGCGCCTGGTACAGTTTTCCTCTCTGTTCCGGGGGAATCCCGCCCTTCCTCCCATCTGTTTCGGAAAGGACTCCCATGCTCAAGGTCTTACGCGACTCGATGAAGTACCTGGCCTGGATTCTCTGGCTCGTCATCGCTGTCTTCATCCTCTTCGTCTTCGTCGACTTCGGCGGCGGGATGCCCGCGTCCCGGCGACCGGGCCAGGCCGCGGCCACGGTGGGAGAGCAGGAGATCACCTACGGGGAGTTCGAGCGAGAGTACCGGAACCTGGAGGAACAGATGCGCTCCAACCTCGGGGACCAGTACACTCCGGAGCTGGCCGAGCAGCTCCAGATTCCCTCCCAGGCCCTCAACCGAGTCGTGAATCGGAAGATCCTCCTGGCGGCGGCCCGGGAGCTGGACCTGACGGTGACCGACGAGGACCTCGGGAGCTACATCGTCTCCCTCCCCGTCTTCCGGCAGAACGGCCGGTTCGTGGGAGAGGCGACCTACGACCGGATCGTCCGCCGTCTCGGCTACACGCCGGCGGGGTTCGAGCGGTCGATGCGGGAGCAGCTCCTGGTCGACCGTCTCATGGGGGCCCTGGAGAGCTCGGTGGTGGTCCCGGAGGAGCGGCTCGAGCAGCGATACCGGGAGCAGGTGGAGAAGGCTTCGATCCGATTCGTCGCCCTCCCGGTTTCCGAGGTGGCCTCCGATGTCTCTCTCACCGACGCGGAGCTCGAGGAGTACTTCCAGGAGCACCGGGAGGAGTATCGGATCCCCGAGGAAAGGACCGCGAACTATCTCCTCGTCGACCAGAACGTCCTCCGGGAGGAGCTCGAGGTCACGGAGGAGGAGATCACCTCCTACTACGAGGAGCATCGGGAGGAGTACCGCCAAAAGGAGCAGGTCCGAGCCCGTCACATCCTGGTCGGCACCGAGGACCGGAGCGACGAGGAGGCCAGGGAGCGGATCGCCGAGGCCCGGACCCGCCTGGAGGCCGGCGAGGAGTTCGCCGCCGTGGCCCGGGATCTCTCGGACGACCCCGGGAGCGCCGCCCGGGGCGGAGACCTCGGCTTCTTCGGCCGGGGGCGGATGGTCCCGGCCTTCGAGGAGGCGGCCTTCGGAGCCGAACCCGGCGAGCTCGTGGGACCGGTGGAGACCCAGTTCGGCTATCACCTGATCGAGGTCCAGGAGAAGCGGGAGGAGCGGCTGCGATCCCTGGACGAGGTCCGGGAGCTGATCCGGAATCGTCTCCGGGCCACCACCGCCGGCGAGCGGGCTGAAGCGCTGGCCCAGCAGCTCCGGGACGACCTGGGCCAGAGCCCCACGCCGGCGCGGATGGAGGAGCTGGCCACCGAGAATCCGGCGGTGACCTTCGGGACGACCGAGCCCTTCCGGAGGCAGGGGACCGTCCCTCCCCTGGGGCCGGCTCCGGCGGTGAGCGACGCCGCCTTCGCCCTCCAGGAAGGAGGCGTGAGCGCGCCGGTGCGGGCCCCCCGGGGATGGGTCGTGATCCGCCTGAGCGAGGTCCACCCGCCACGGGCGCCGGAGCTGGAGGAGGTGGAAGAGCAGGTTCGGGAGGACGCGAGGCGGGCGAAGGCCGTGGAGCAGGCCGGAGAGAGATTGGCCGAGGCGGCGGGGGCCGAGTCCGGGACCCCCAGCCTCGACGCCGCCGCCGAGTCTCTGGGGCTGGAAATCCAGGAGAGCGATCCCTTCGGCCACGGAGGCACCGTCAGCGGCCTGGGCCGGGCACCGGAGGTCGCCGAGCGGGCCCTCTCCATGGGGGAGGGGGAGGTGGCGGGTCCGATGACCGCCGGAGACCGGGCCGTCCTCTTCGAGGTCGTGTCCCGGGAGACCTTCTCCCCCGAGGGCTTCGCCCGGGAGCGGGAGCGGATCGCCGAGCAGCTCCGGCAGCAGGAGCTCAATCAGCTCCTCTCGTCCCTGGTCAACCAGAAGCGGCGGGAGCTGGGCGTCACCTACGACCCGCAGCTCCTGGAGTCCTTCGAGCTCACGGAGCTGGCCGGGGAGCAGGGCTGACACCGTGGGCGACGGGTCCCGCCCCGCGACCCGGGCCGTGACCGCCGGCGAGGAGACCGAGCCTCCCCGTCCTCCCGCTACCCCGGCCGTCTACCAGACGGCTCCCTTTCTCTTCTCCAGCACCCGGGAGCTCGAGGAAGCCTTCGCCGGGGAGGGAGACCACGGCCTCTACTCCCGATACTCGAGCCCCAACTCCGAGGCGGTGGAGGCGAAGATCGCCACCCTGGAGGAGGCCGAAGGCGCCGTGGCCTTCTCCTCCGGAATGTCCGCCATCGCCTCCGTCCTCTCGAGCCTCCTGCGCTCCGGCAGTCACCTGGTGGTGGCCCGGGAGCTCTACGGGGGGACCCTGGCCTGGCTCGAGCATCTCCGGGAGCGGCAACCGGAGATCGGGACCGAACGGGTGGCTCTGGACCGCCTCCGGGAGCGCCTTCGGGAATGCCCGGGACCCGATCTTGTCTGGGTGGAGAGCCCCACCAACCCCCGGCTCCGGTGTATCGATCTCTCGAATCTGGCCACGGGCTGCCGGGAGGCCGGGGCGAAGCTCGCCGTCGACAATACCTTCGCCACTCCGGTCCTCCAGCGACCCCTCTCCCTGGGAGCCGACCTGGTGGTGCACAGCGCCACCAAGTATCTCGGAGGCCACAGCGACGTGACCGCGGGAGTGGTGGCGGGTCGCCGGGGCCTGCTGGAGCCGATCCGCCGACACCGCCGGCTGGGAGGAGCGGTCCTGGATCCCCACGCCGCCTTCCTCCTCAACCGGGGGATCAAGACCCTCTTCCTGCGGGTCGAGCGCCAGAGCGCCTCGGCCTCCCGCCTGGCCGAGACGCTCGGGGAGCACGGAGCGGTGCTCCGGGTCTTCTACCCGGGTCTCGATCCCCTGGGCCGACGCCAGATGCGGGCCGGGGGCGGGATGCTCTCCTTCGAGGTCCGGGACGGGGAGACGGCGGCCGCCGTCGTGGATCACCTGCGACGGTTCCGGATCCTC
>JAWVZJ010000002.1:0-28346 GCA_033722255.1 Thermoanaerobaculia bacterium
CCTCCCCGGCCCCACCGGCTCCCAGGAGGTGGATCCGGTCCACCTCGATCCACCCCCAGTCCTCCTCCCGGAGGTCCTCCGGCCGGTCCCCGGTGAGGCGCTCCTCCAGCATCCAGGTGCTCCGGTCGTTGCGCCAGGCGTTCCAGTACAGGTGGAACCGGAGCTCGTCCGCGGCGGTATCGGTGCGGTTGGTCCAGGTCAGGACCTGGTGGCCGTCCAGGATCTGGGTTTCGGGATCCAGGGCGACCTCGATCCGATAGTCGGCGTTCCGGGGGGAGAGGGCATCGGGGTCGTCGCCGCCCGGGGTCCGATCCATCTCCGAGGCAGCGGTCTCCGGCTGAGAGAAGGTCCGGGGAACCTCCGGTACCTCCGTTCCCCCGGATTCCTGACCCTCCGCCGCCGGGACCGACGACAGGATTAGAGCCAGCACCAATGGAAACAGAGCCGACGGCCAGCGCGGGTCACGCATCGCCGGCCAGTATACGCATTCGACAGCACGTGTCTTTTCGGCCACGAAATGGACAGCTCATCCCGGGATCCGTACATCTCGGCCCTTGAGATGGACGATTCATGAAAGAATCCGATCAGCTCGTCGAGGATCCCGGACCGGATCGCCTCATTGTCGCCACATTCCGTCCCGGGGACGCCTCATCACCGTCGTCCCGACGTATCGGCCTTCCGATCCAATCGGGAGCGATGAGGACGAGAGGACCCGCCATCCTGCCATCGCCGCCGACCTCGACCGGCGGCTCGGAACCGACGCTCCGAAGCCTGGCGGTGGTCCTGACCTTTGCCGTCCTGGCCTGGTGGATCCCGGCTCCGGCCGCAGCCGACCTGGACGTGGTCTTCGCCCTGGACACGACCGGATCCATGAGCGCCGAGATCCGGGAGGTCCGGCAGCGAATCACCCAGCTCGCCGGATCCCTCGCCGACGCCCGACCCGGAGAACGGATCCGGTACGGGATCGTCGCCTACCGGGACCGGGGGGACGACTACGTGACGAAGGTCCTGCCCCTGACGGAGGAGGTGCCGGAGGCGGCCGGGTTCCTGGCGTCCCTCGAGGCCGGGGGAGGAGGGGACGGCCCGGAATCGGTGGTTGCGGCCCTGGCCGCCACCCTGGAGGAGATGCCCTGGGATCTTTCCGAAGGCACCGATCGCCAGGTCTTCCTCATCGGCGACGCCCCGCCCCATCTGGACTACGAGGACGATCCCGACCCGGAGGAGCTGATCCTCGAGGCCCGGCGGAGCCGGATCGTGATCCACACCATCGGCTGCCGGTCCCTCCCGGGGCCGGGAGTGGAGTTCTTCCGCCGGATCGCCTACGCCACGGAGGGCTCCTACCAACACATCGGCCGGGTCCGAGCGGCGGAGCCGGGGGTCCTGACGAGGGCCGTGGACGAGGCGTCCCGGACGGGAACGACGATCCGGCGGGAGGCCCCGACGGTTCCGGTGGAGTGGATCCGGAGCTCCGGGCCTCCGGCCTCGGGGATCCTCGTCCGCCAGGGAGGTCCCGAGGGCGTGGCCCAGGGACCCGACGGGGCCGGGCTCCTTCCCTGTACCCTGGAGATCCGGCTTCCCACCGGCTTCGATCTTGGGTCGGATCCGGTGGTCCGATTCGGTCCCGGGAGCCTGGACGTGCAGATCGACCTGATCCCGGGTGACGGGGGAACCGCTCTCTTCGCGCTGGACCGTTGCCCGCCCCTCTCCACCCCGGTGAATGTCCTCCTGGGGGAGAGCTGAGATGCGACGGTCTCGAAGGTCCTCCGCGTTCGTCCTCGCCCTCGTCGCCCTGATCCTCCCGACCCTCTTCGCTCCCTGCTCCCTCCCGGCCCAGGACGACCGGGCCGCCGGGCTCTTCACCGAGGCCGCCCAGCTCCCCCTGGTGTCCCAGTCGGTGGCGGTCCGGAGCGACGGGACCGAGGCCGTCGTACAGCTCGTCCAGGTCTTCGTCAACGAGGGAGATCGGGTCGCCCAGGCCGACTACCGTCTCCACCTCCCGGCCGAGGCCACGGTGACCGGCTTCGGGTTCTGGCGGGGAGACTCGTTTCTGGCGGCGGAGCTGAAGGAGCGAGGAGAAGCCCGGCGAGACCACCGGGCCGCCGTGGACGCGGACCGGGCCACCGGTCTGCTCCAGCGGGAAGGACGGATCCACTCCTTCTCGGTCCACCCGGTGGAAGCGGAATCCCTCCAGGAGGTGGAGACGACCCTCCGGCTCCCTGTCGTCCGGGAGCGGGGCCGGTCCCATCTCCGGTTGCCCCTGGACACCTTTCTTGGCCAGGGACAGACCACGTCGACGGTGACGGTGGAGCTGGAGACTCCCGAGCCCCTTCGGAAGATCGGCGTGGAGAACGCCCGGGAAACGATCCTCCGGCAGCGGAACCGGCGGGCGAGCCTGGCCTTTGCCTCCCGGTCGGCGGCGGAGGTCTGGTGGGCCGAGGAGGCCCCGCCCCTGCTGGCCCGGGCGGAAGCCGTTCCCCTGGACGACGGTTCCTACGCCACCCAGCTGAGGGTCATCCTGAACGACGCCGGGGAGGGACCGGAGGCCTATCGGAAGCTGGTCTTCCTGGTGGACACCTCCGCCTCCATGCGCCGGAGGGGCCGGGCCGTCCTGGACGCCGTGAGCAGGGTCCTGGAGCAGAGCCCGGCTCCGGTTCGGATCCTGAGCGTGGCCGGTGGCACGGTAGACGTGCCAAGGGACGATCGCAGAGCCCTCCTGGAAGGTCTCTTCGGAGGGGCCGCCGGCTTCCACACGACCTGGAGCGATCTCGAGAACGCCGCCCTCGCCGCCGATTGTGGCGGTCCGGGGATCCGCTGCCTGGCCCTCACCGATCCCCAGGTCCTGGACCTCCCGGAAGACCGCCGGGAACTCTTCGAGACCCTCTTCCTCGCCGACGCCGACGAGCTCGCCTACTTCGGTGACACCCTGGGACCGGACGCCAGGACCCACCAGCCGGACGTGGAGCCCCGGGCGTCGCTCCACGCCCGGCTCGACGAGGCGATCCTTCCGGTCCTGGAGGTGGAGGAGATCGACCAACCGGGAGGGACCCTGGAGATTCCGGGAGCTCCCCGGCGACGAGTGGCCGAGGGCGGGATGCTCCGCATCCTGCTGCGGACCCGCTCCACCGAGGATCTGGAGCTGACCTACCGGTTGCGGGAAAGCCGATTCACCCGGCGGCTCCCCCTCCGGCTGGAGGATCCCGAGGCGCGCTCCGGCCGGGGGATCCGCCGGGCTCTCTATCGGCTGCTCCTCGACACCTGGGAGCGGGAATACCACCGGCTCCGGGATCCGGAGCTCCGGCGGCAGATCGTCGAGGTCTCTCTCCGGGAGGGAATCCCCACGAACTTCACCGCCCTCCACGCCGACGAGCAGGGATCGAGCCGGAGGCTTCCCAGCGGATCCACCCCGGCTCCCCTCCTCCGCCTCGTCGGAGGGTTGTTGCTCCTTCTGGGAGGGGGCGGCTGGGTCCTGACGGGAGGGCGACCGTGAGCCGGCTCCGACGGGGGGCTCTCGTCCTCCTCGTCGTCGGCTCCGGCTCCCTCGCCTGGGGTCTCTACCTCCCGGCCAAGGCCGTCGCGGCCCGGGCCCTCCTGGACCGGGCCTGGGACCGGACCCTGGAGACGGGGGAGGTCCAGCGCCCCTGGGCCTGGGCCGAGACCTGGCCCGTGGCCCGCCTCATCGCACCGAGCCAGGAGATCGACTCCGTGGTCCTGGCCGGGGCCGAGGGAGCCTCCCTGGCCTTCGCCCCGGGACACGTGGACGGCACGGCAGCTCCGGGCCGGGCCGGAAACACCGCCCTGGCCGGTCATCGGGATACGACCTTCGCCTTTCTGGAGAAGCTGAAGCCCGGGGACGAGCTCCTCCTGGAGACGCCGGAGGGAACGACGGCCCGCTATCGGATGACCGACGGCTTCATTGTCCACGAGGACCGGAGAGAGATCCTGGATCCGACCCCGGGGGACATCCTGACCCTGATCACCTGCTATCCGTTCGACGCCTGGCGGCCCGGTGGGTCCCTTCGCTACGTCGTCCGAGCCGAGAGGGAGACCGAGCGATGAGCACCGCCAGATCCCGTCCCGATCCCGAGATCTCCGGCAGCTCCCTGCTCCGGGAGTGGACCCTTCGGATCCTGGCCCTGATGGGGGCCATCGTCGCCGGGACCGTTTCCCTGGTTCTGCTCTCCGAGTGGATCCAGGTGGCCGTCCTCGCGGATCCGGCACAGCTCCAGCAGTACCGATTCGGCTCCGAAGGGGCCGTTACCCACGCGGGCTGGCATTACCGCTCCGCCTCCACCTACTCCGGCGTCTGTCTGCTCGGCGCCTGGCTCCTGTCGGCGATCGGTGGGCTCTTCCTCCTCTCCTGGCACCGGATGTCCCTGCGGATCCTGGGGACCGCCGCCGGAGCCCTCCTCCTGATCGCCGCCACGGTACGCCTCCTCGCGTAGGGGCAGGACGCGATCCAGGGAGTCGCCTCCCTTCGAAGCTCCGGGACCCCTGGGCCACCCGCCTTCGATCCAGCCCGATCGAAGCTCATCGTCCTCGCCTGAGGGAGCCGGGCTCGATGCACCTCGATCACTGCTACGAATCGAGGGCGGACGAGGTCTCGACGACGAGTGGGGAACGGATCCCCGAATCGCGAGCTATGATGAAACATACGCCTCCATGGACTCCCGACCCCTCCCATCGCTCCCTTCCGGAGAGAGACCTTGACCGCGGCCGACATAGCGGACTCGATGGATCCGTCCCGATACATCGAGAAGGTGAGCCTGGTCACCGGAGAGGTCCTCGACGAAACGATCGAGCCCGACGAGCTCCTGGTGAGCCGATACCGGGACTACCACGTGGTGGACATGCAGGCCCGGCGGATCCTCAGCCGGATGGTGGCGGCCACGGGAGATCCGGGACGAGCCCGGGCCCGGATGCGCCGGGCTCGGCGATTGGGACACCGGACGGCGGAGATCCTCTCCAAGATCACGCCCAAGGCGGATCCCGACACCATCGCCAAGGCCCTCTTCGGTCTGGCCCGGCGGGAGCACTACTTCCGCTACCGGCGGACGGCTCCCCCCGCCGAGGAGGCGGAGGAGATTCTCCGAGACCTCCGGGAGACGGCTCGGGAGCGACTCGAGAGGGCCGCAGGCAGCGAGGACCGGGGGCTCCGGGTGCTCCTGACCGGAGGGACCGGCTTCGTGGGCAAGGAGGTCCTGTGTCAGGCGGCGGAGGACTCCGACATCTCGGAGATCCTGGTGCTGATCCGTCCCAAGAGGGGCCTCTCGGCGTCTGAGAGAGGGTCGGCCCTCCTGGGGGAGCTGGGCCTGGAGGAGCTGGCCCTGACCGAGCCGGAATCCCGGGACAAGATCCGGTTCGTGGACGGAGACGTGACCGAGCCCGATCTGGGAATTTCCCGGGAAGCCCTGTCCGGGATCGAGGGCCGGATCACCCATCTCGTCCACTGCGCCGCCAGCGTAGCCTTCGACGACCCCTACGAGAAGTCCTTCCGGGCCAACGTCTCCGGCACCCTGAACGCCCTCCGCCTCTCCCGGAGACTCCATCGATCCCCGGACTCCGTGTTCGTCACCCACGTGGCCATCGAGACCGCCTACATCCACGGTCGCCGCCATCGGGTTCCGGCCCGAGAGGACGACCTCGTCTTCCCCCGGAGCTACTACAACAACTACTACGAGCTGACGAAAGCCATGGCGTCGCTGGAGGCCCAGCGCTTCATGTTCGAAGAGGAGGTCCCCGTCGTGCAGCTCTGCCCCGCCATCGTCATCGGGCACGAGGAAAGCGGCAACAACCGGGGGGACACCAAGGTCGTGAACGCCCCGGTGAACCTCTTCGGCCGGGCCCAGCAGGCGATCCGGGACCGGGAGGGGAGTTGGCTCCACCGATCCCAGGTCGGGCTCATGGCCTGGATCGCCACCATCTTCCCCGCCGACCCCTCCGCCGAGCTCAACCTGATCCCCGTGGACTGGGTGGCACGGGGAATCCTCGCGTCCCTGAAGTCCCCGGACGTGGTCGGGGAACGGATCCACCTGGCCACCGACAAGAGGATCTCCTCGGCCCGGATGCAGGAGATCGTGGAGGAGGAGCTCGGGACCCAGATCAAGCTGGCGGAGCCCACGCTGCACCGGAATGTCATCCTGCCGGTCCTGGCCGGGGTCCTTCGCCAGCTCGGGCAGAAGCGTCTCTCCCGGGGCCTGGAGAAGCTGGCCGATGTCTTCGGAAACTACGGGGAATGGGCCCAACCGGTCCACGAGGTGGCCAAGGACGTGGCGCTTCTGGGACTCCCGGAGGACCGGCCGGACACCGTGAAGGACTTCCGGATGCTCTGCCGGCACAACCGCTGGGTGCAGCGGTTCGGGAAGATCCGGGACGGGGACGAGATCGCCCGCCGGGAGGGTGTCTGGGAGGAATTCCTGGAGGCCCTGGAGGAGCGCCTCGGTCGGGATCCGGCCGAGCTCTCGGCGCCGGTGTTCCGGAGTGCGGTCCGGGTGGGGCTCGACCGGGAGACCTTCGAGCTCGACCGGAAGGGTCTCCGGGAGTGGCAGCCGTCGAAGACCCCCGAGCTCGAGCCCCCGACGAGCACCTTCCCCTTCGACAAGAAGGGACTGGCCACGGTCGCCGTCGGCGCCGCCGCCGCCGGTGCCGTCGCCGTGGCCGTCCACCGGGCCCGCTCGAAGAAGGACAGCGACGAGTCCCGGAAGGATCCCGACGCCGACGACCACGAAGAGTAGTAGCTTCGACGGATGACCAGGAGTCCGGCGCCCGACGAGCGAATCGTGACCATGGGGCACGGGCGGGCCCAGTCCGCGACCCTGATCCGGGCGGTAGAGGAGGTGGATCGCCGAGGCGACCTCTTGCCCCTCCACGAGCGACGACAGGCCACCCGGGAGGCCCGATCCGGCAGCGGAGAGGAGACCGGGCGCTGGCTCGGCGAGCGAGCCTCGAGCCTGATCCCGGTCCTCGCCCGGGACCGACCGGAGGTCGTTCGCCTTCTCCGACTGACCGACCTCGGCCGTGGGCTCTTCTGGCCCACGGTGGTCCTGGCAGCGCTCGTGGGTATGGCCACGGACACCATCGGGCCCGAGCGGCGGATCCACGTCCTGGCGGTGCCGCTCCTGGGGTTGGTGCTCTGGAACGTCGTGGTCCTGCTCCTGGGTCTCCTCCTCCGGGTCGTGCCGCTGCTTCCCGGCGCCGGGATCTTCGAAAAGCCCCGCCTCGTGGATCTCCTCCAGGGATGGGCGAGACGTTGGATCGAACGACGGGGCGAGAAGGACGATCCCCGGGACGAGCGCTGGCGAACGGCGCTCCGACGGTACCTGGTCCTCTGGTTTCCGACACACAGGCCCTTGGCCGTGGTCCGGGTCCGAAGGCTGCTCCACGCCGGAGCGGCGACGATCGTCCTCGGAGCGGTGGCCATGATGTATCTCCGGGGACTCGTCTTCGAATACCGGGTCACCTGGGAGTCGACCTTTCTCGGGGGCGCCGCCGTCGACCGGATCCTCTCGGTGGTCCTGGCCCCGGCGGCGGCCGTCCTGGGACGGCAGGTCCCCTCCGCCGCCGCGGCGGGCCCCGCAGGGCTCCCCGCCGCCGAGTGGATCCACCTCTGGGCCCTGACCGCCGCTCTCTTCGTCCTGATCCCCCGGGGCGTCCTGGTGGTCGGCGGATCGATCCGGATCGTCTGCCGTCGACGCTCGACGACCCTGCGGGTCCCCGAGGCCTACCTCCGCCGGCTGACGGCGACCACGGAGGGCCGGGTCGACCGGGTGGAGATCGTTCCCTACAGTTACCATCCGTCCCGTCCCGCCCTGGAGTCGCTCGAGGGCCTTCTCCACGACCTCCTGGGAACCCGGGCCGACGTCAGGGCCCGTCCCATGCTCGAATACGGCACCGATCCCTCCGTCCTGCGGCCCGGAGCGAGCCGGACCCTGCTCTTCAGTCTCGGTCAGACCCCCGAGGCCGAGGTCCACGGTGAGCTGACGACCGCCTGCCGCGAGAGCCTCCCCGACGGAGAGGTCCTTCTGGCGGTCGTCGACGCCTCGGTCTACCGCCGTCGTCTCGGCGAGACCGATCCGGGGACGACGCGCCTCGCCGAGCGCAGACGGGCCTGGGACCGGGTCCTGGGGGAGGCGGGGATCACCCCAACCCACCTCGATCTGGAAGAGCCCGATCCAGACGGGGCCCTGGAGGCGCTGGCGAGGGGCGCCTGGCCCACCGCCGAGCCCGGGAGGCCGGGGTGAGCGCGATGGAGAAGCCGACCCGGGGGGCAATCCCTTGAACGAAGGCGACGCTCCGGGGAACGACGACCGGATCACCCTCAGCCTCGTCTCCCATACCAACGTCGGGAAGACGACCCTGGCCCGGACCCTCCTCCGGCGGGACGTGGGCGAGGTCCTGGACCGGGCCCACGTCACCGAGGAGAGCGAGCGCTTCGAGCTGATCGCGGTGCCCCACGGCGAGCTCGTCCTCTGGGACACCCCGGGCTTCGGTGACTCCCGACGCCTGCTGGACCGGCTCCGAAACCGGGACCGACCGATCGTCTGGTTCCTCCAGCAGACCTGGGACCGAATCACGGACCGACCCCTCTGGTCCTCCCAGCAGGCGGTCCTGAACGTCCAGGAGGAGGCGGACGTGGTCCTCTACCTGATCAACGCCGTGGAGGAGCCGGAGGAAGCCGGATACCTGGGCCCGGAGCTGGACCTGCTGACCTGGATCGGCAAACCGCTCCTCCTCCTGCTGAATCAGACCGGCGCCACCGGCTCGGGGACCCTGTTGATGGACGAGCGGATCGACGTCTGGCGTCGGGCCACCGAGGACTGGTCGATCGTCCGGGACGTCTTCGCCCTCGACGCCTTCAGCCGCTGCTGGGTCCAGGAGGGTCTTCTCTTCGAGCGAGTCGAAGAGCTCCTCTCCCCGGAGGAGGCGAAGCTCATGGCGGAGCTGCGCCGGACCTGGGAGGACCGGAACCTTCGGGTCCTGCAGCGCAGCGTCGACGCCATGACCCGCTATCTGGCGGACGCAGCCCGGGAGCGGGAGGAGCTGGACGAGAAGCGGCCGTCGAAGACACAGAAGCGCCGAGCCATGGAGAAGCTGGCCGAGCGGCTCCAGACCGCCACTCAAGAGCTGATGGCGGTGTTGCTCTCGGCCCACGGTCTCGAGGGAGCCTCGGCCGGCGACGTGGAGCGGCAGATCGACGCGTACGTGGTCCAGGGTGAGCGGAAGCTGGATGCGGAGAAGGGGGCTCTGGTGGGCGGCGTCGTCAGCGGAGCCCTCGGGGGTCTCACCGCCGACATCCTGGCCGGCGGCCTCACCTTCGGAGGCGGCATGGTCGCCGGTGCTATCCTCGGGGCCCTGGGGGGTGCCGGTCTCGCCCGGGGCTTCGAGCTGGTCCAGGGAGACCGCCGGCCCGCCGTCACCTGGGGGCCCGATTTTCTGGATCGCCTCGCCGTCCAGACCGTCCTGAGGTATCTGGCCGTGGCCCACTTCGGACGGGGCCGAGGTCCCTACCGAGACGCCGCCGTCCCCCCCGAGCGCCAGGTCGAGCGCTGGCGGAGCCGGGTAGAGAGGGAGCTGAGCCACCGGGGCGAGGCCTGGCGAGGGATCTGGAACGAGCTCGGTGAGACCGAGGAGGGAGAGCCGGCGGCGGCGCTCCTGCACCGCCTCCACCATCTCCTCGGCGATGCCGTCCGGACCGTCCTGCGGTCGGAATATCCCGAGGCCTCGGATCTGCTCTCCCGGCGACCCTCTCGGACCCTCCTCCCGGAGGGCTGAGACGGTGCCTGGGAAACGCGACGGGCAGGTCTCGGAGGCGGGCGCACCTCAGAGGATTCGGGGCACCAGGACGAGGGCCATCGCCATCACCAACATCACCAGGAGGAGGTTCATCCAGATCCCGGCCCGGACCATCTGATCGATCCGGATCTCGCCGCTCCCGTAGACGACCGCGTTGGGAGGGGTGGCCACCGGGAGCATGAAGGCACAGCTCGCGGCCAGGGCGGCGGGGACGGCCAGGACCGAGGGAGACGCTCCCACCCCGACGGCCAGGGCCGCCACCACCGGGAGGAAGGCGGCGGCGGTGGCCGTGTTGCTGGTGAGCTCGGTGAGGAGGACCATCAGCACCGTCACCGCCAGGACCAGGACGGCCAACGGCATCGCCTCCAGCCCTCCCAGTCGACCTCCGATCCAGGCAGCCAGACCGGTCTCCTGAATCGCCCCGGCCAGGGAGAGCCCGCCCCCGAAGAGGATCAACACTCCCCAGGGGAGCTCCTCCAGATCCTCCCATCGGAGGGGGAACTCCAAGGGATTCCAACGCACGGGGATCGCCAGGAGGAGGAGGGCTCCGGCCATGGCGATCCCGGCGTCGCTGAGGCCCGGGAGCCGGGTCTCCAGGAGCGGTCGCAGGACCCAGCTCCCGCAGACGGCCGCCGCCACGCCTCCCACCACCCACTCGTCCCGGCGCCAGGGGCCCGGGGTCTCGAAGGTGGCGAGCTCCGAGAGCTCCTGGCGCTTGGGGAGACGGTGCAGCCGATCCACCAGGACCCACCAGATCAGGGGAAGGGCCACGATCACCAAAGGGATCCCGATCCCCATCCACTCCACGAAACCGATCTCGAGACCGTAGCTCTCGGAGAGAAATCCGGCCAGGAAGGCGTTGGGAGGGGTCCCGATCAGGGTCCCCACCCCGCCGACATTCGCCGCGTAGGCGATCCCCAGGAGAAGAGCCGGCGCCACCAGCCCTCGCTCCCTTCCCTCCTCCGGAAGGACGGAGAGGGCCAGGGGCAACATGATCACCGCCGTGGCCGTGTTGCTCACCCACATGCTGAGGGCCGCGGTGGCGATCATGAAGCCACCGACGAGCCGGCGCGGACGTCGCCCGACGAGGCGGACCACCCGCAGGGCGAATCGCCGGTGGAGACCGCACCGGGCCAGGGCCGTCGCCAATATGAACCCTCCGAGGAAGAGGAAGATCACGGGGTTGGCATAGGGCGGGGCCGCCTCCTGGATCGATGTCACCCCCAGGACCGGCAGGATTACCAGGGGCAGCAGGGCGGTGGCAGGCAGGGGAATCGCCTCCGTGAGCCACCAGACCGCCATCCAGACTCCGAGGGCCGCCGTCCGCCAGCCCGCCTCTCCCAGCTCGGGCGGGGGTGGCATGATCAGAGCGACACCCGCCAGCATCGGTCCCGCCACCAGTCCGAGGCGACGGGCCAGGGTCCCGGATTGATCGTCCCGCTCCCGTGAACTCGGAGATCTCGCGGCTCGCGGCATCTCATCCGATCGTATCCCGTGCCTATCCCGCGGCAGTGGAATCTCCCCCTTTTCCGTTCCCCTCCCGGCCCCCGGCACGGTGAAGACCAGGGCGACTGCCGGTCAGGAGAAGACGGGGACCAGCTCCCCGTCCCGATCCTTCCGGCTCCCCTTCCCTCCGTCGGCGATCACCCGGTCTCCGCCGTTGGCCTTGGCCAGATAGAGGAGGGAGTCGGCCCGGCCCAGGGGATCGTCCGGAGAACGGTCCGACGGACGGATCCGGGTGCACCCGGCGCTGAGTCCCACGGGGGTTTCGAGCTCCGCCGTCTCCGACCGGATCCGACTCCGGAGCCGCTCCGCGATCCCCTCCGCCTCCTCCAGCGGCGTGGAGGGGAGGAACAGGCAAAACTCGTCACCTCCCAGCCGGTAGGCCCGGTCGCTTCCCCTGAGCTCCTCCTCCGTCGCCTTCGCTACTCCTTCCAGGACCCGGTCTCCCGCCGCGTGGCCCAACCGGTCGTTCACCTCCTTGAAACCGTCGAGATCCAGCATCACCAGAGAGGAGGAGGATCCACCCCGGGCCGCGGCAGCCATGGCTTCCTCCAGACGATCCTCCAGGGCCCGCCGATTGTAGAGACCGGTCAGGGAATCCCGGAGGGCCATCTCCCGGAGTGTCCGGTTCAAGCGGGCCAGCTCGTCCTTCTGACGCCGGAGCTTCCGGCCGGCCAGGAACCGATCCCGGGCCGTCTCCTCCTGATGCCGCGCCACCAGGAGTCCCAGGCCGTTGGCGGTGGCGAGGTAGAGGACGAAGGCCGCCCGCTGCCAGGAACCCAGCTCCACCGTCGACAGGAGAAGAAGATCGAAGCCGGTGGCCGCCAGACCGGCCCAGGCCACCGGCATCCACCGGATCCGGGTGCAGGCCTGTCCCCCTACCAGGAGAAGGACGAACCCCGTCTGGTAGACGGCGATCCGGTCGACGGGAGCCCACAGCAGGTAGGCCGCCTCCGCCGTGGCCACGACGGCCAGGGTCGAAGCCCCGAGCTCCTCCGTCCAGCGCCGGAGCCCCGGTTGCCAGACCAGGGCCGAGACCCCCAGGAGGAGAGGGACCATGAGCCCGTAGCGTAGCGCCACCAGGGGGAGAGCGATCTCGCCGTGGCCCAGGTCCAGGAGACCGAATCCGGCGACGGCCACGCCACCGACGAAGGCCACCAGGGACACGGGTCGGGTCACGGCCCGGGAGCGCTCGTTCCGGAACTCGGCTTCGAGCCGGGCATCGTCGAATCGGAGGGAGAGAACGTCGAAGATCTTCGTCATGTCCCTGTTCCATCGCACATTCCGTACCGGCATCCCCGGAGTCGAGAACCGCCGGGAACCCCTTGCTCGCGGCGGTTCGTCTCTCGGCTCGACTCTCCCCGCGAATCTCCGTTCCGAGATCCACACGGAGGGATTCCAGAATCGCCACAGCACGGAGATCTCCCGGTGCTCTCCGGATGGGATCTCGGAATCGGATCTCCGGGGCGGGAATTGCGGTATCATCGTCGAACAGGGCTCGACCCGCATCCGTTCGTCGGGCCTCACCGCCAGGTCGGGCCGGATTGGAGCCCGTGGCGAGCTCTCGACGAACGGTACCGCGTCGAGTTCCACTCCTTCCTTTCAGGAACCCGTTTCGAATCCACTCATCCGGAGGGACACGCCATGACCGAGCCTCGCCGACCGCTGGACCCGACCGACACCTTCGTGGACCGCCACATCGGGTCCAGGACCCCGGCGCTCGAGGAGATGCTCGAGAGCCTGGGCTTCGCCTCCCTGGAGGACCTGGTGGACGCCGCCGTGCCGGCAGGAATCCGGACCGAGGAGCCCCTGTCCATCGGTCCGCCCCGAGGAGAGAAGGAGCTCCTGAACGAGCTCCGGGGGCTGGCGGAGGAGAATCGGGTCTTCCGCTCCTATCTCGGGATGGGCTATCACGACACGATCACCCCGCCGGTGATCCTCCGGAACATCCTGGAGAATCCGGGCTGGTACACCCAATACACGCCCTATCAGGCGGAGATCGCCCAGGGGCGGCTCGAGGCGCTGCTCAACTTCCAGACCATGGTCAGCGACCTCACAGGGCTCTCCCTCTCCAACTCCTCGCTGCTGGACGAGGCCACGGCGGCGGCAGAGGCCCTGACCATGGCCCATTCCCTCCACCGAGGGAAGCGCTCCCGCTTCCTGGCCGCCGACCACTGCCACCCCCAGACCCTGGCCGTGCTGGCCACCCGGGCCGAGCCGCTGGGCATCGATCTGGAGGTCGTCCCCGCCGGGGAGATGGATCCCGACGAGACCGTCCTCGGAATCCTCCTCCAGTACCCGACGACGGAGGGTCGGATCGAGGATCTCCGCCCGATCATCGAGGCCGCCCGGAAGGTGGACGCGGAGGTGGTGGTAGCCGCCGATCTCCTGGCCCTCACCCTCCTGACCCCGCCGGGAGAGCTCGGTGCCGACATCGCCGTCGGCTCCTCCCAGCGCTTCGGAGTTCCCCTGGGCCTCGGCGGTCCCCACGCCGGATATCTGGCCACCCACGAGAAGCACGCCCGGCAGATCCCGGGACGGATCGTCGGGATCTCGAAGGACGCCGAGGGACGTCCGGCCCTCCGCCTGGCCCTCCAGACCCGGGAGCAGCACATCCGTCGGGAGAAGGCCACGAGCAACATCTGCACGGCCCAGGTCCTCCTGGCGGTGGTTGCAGGGATGTACGCCGTCTACCACGGACCGGAGGGGCTGGAGCGGATCGCCACCCGGATCCACACCGCCACCACGGTTCTGGCGGAGGGACTCCGTCGGCTCGGTTGCCGAGTCCCGGAGGCCCCGTTCTTCGATACCCTCAAGGTCACCCCCGCCGCGGGTGACGACCGAGACGCCGTCCTGGAAAGGGCCCGGGCCCGGGAGATCAACCTCCGTGCGTGGAACGACGGGGACGTGGGCATCGCCCTGGACGAGACCGTGACCCGGAAAGATCTGGAGGATCTCCTGACCTGCTTCGGCGACGACGACCCGGAGACGACGGTCCGGGAGCTCGAGACCTCGGTAGAGAGCCCGATCCCCGCCGAGCTCCGGCGGGAGACCCCGTACCTGACGAACGAGGTGTTCCACTCCTACCGGACCGAGCACGAGATGGTCCGGTATCTCCGACGGCTCCAGGAGCGGGACGTCTCCCTCCTCCACAGCATGATCCCCCTGGGGTCGTGCACCATGAAGCTCAATGCCACCTCGGAGATGCTCCCGATCTCCTGGCCCGGGTTCGCCGACCTCCACCCCTTCGCCCCCCGGGACCAGTGGACCGGCTATCAGAAGCTCTTCGATCAGCTCGGGGGATGGCTGGAGGACATCACCGGGTTCGACGCCTTCTCCCTGCAGCCGAACGCAGGCTCCCAGGGAGAGTACTCCGGATTGCTCACGATCCGGGCTTACCACCGGAGCCGGGGCGACGAGGATCGAACCGTCTGCCTCATCCCCACCTCGGCTCACGGCACCAACCCGGCCAGCGCGGTGATGGCCGGATACGACGTGGTGGCCGTGGCCTGCGACGACGACGGCAACATCGATCTGGGCGATCTCCGGTCCAAGGCCGAGAAGCACCGGGATTCCCTGGGGGCGATGATGATCACCTATCCCTCCACCCACGGGGTCTTCGAGGAGACGATCCGGGAGGTTTGCTCCGTCGTGCACGAGCACGGAGGCCAGGTCTACCTCGACGGAGCCAATCTCAACGCCATGGTGGGTCTGGTCCGGCTGGCGGAGATCGGGGCCGACGTCTGTCACCTGAATCTCCACAAGACCTTCTGCATCCCCCACGGGGGAGGCGGCCCTGGCATGGGACCGATCGGGGTGGCCGAGCACCTGGCCCCCTTCCTCCCCGGTCATCCCCTGGTAGACGGGGTCGGCGGGTCCCAGGGGATCGGACCCGTGGCCGCGGCTCCCTACGGAAGCCCCTCCATCCTCCCGATCTCCTGGATGTTCATCGCCCTCATGGGGAGCGAGGGCCTGACCCGGGCCACCCAGGTGGCGATCCTCAACGCCAACTACATGGCCCAGCATCTGGAGTCCCACTACCCGATCCTCTACACCGGCAAGAATGGGCTGGTGGCCCACGAGTTCATCGTGGATCTCCGGTCCTTCCGGAACCACGGGATCACGGTGGACGACGCCGCCAAGCGTCTGATGGACTTCGGCTTCCATGCTCCGACGATGTCCTGGCCGGTAGCAGGGACCATGATGGTGGAGCCCACGGAGAGTGAGTCCAAGGAGGAGCTGGACCGTTTCTGCGACGCCATGATCCAGATCCGAGAGGAGATCCGGGCGGTGGAGAGGGGCGAAATCGAAGCCGAGGCCAGTCCCCTGAAGCACGCGCCCCACACCGCCGGCGCCGTCGTCGACGACGACTGGGACCGTCCCTACCCCCGGGAACAGGGAGCCTTCCCCGCCGCCTGGGTCCGGGAGCGGAAGTTCTGGCCTGCCGTGGCCCGGATCGACAACGCCTACGGAGACCGAAATCTCGCCTGTACCTGCGATTCCGTCGAGGTGTACGCGGAAGCCGGCGCATGAGCCGACCCGTCCCCCTTCCCGATCCGTTGCCGATCTTTCCCCTGACGGGGGTGATCCTCCTTCCGGGCAATCTCCTGCCCCTCCACGTCTTCGAGCCCCGGTACCGGAACATGGTGGAGGACGCCCTGGAGGAGGGCCGGCACATCGGGATGATCCAGCCCCGACAACCCCGGGACGACGACCGGGGACCGCCGCCGGAGCGGGAGCGGGATCATCCTGTCCTCTACGACGTCGGCGGCGCCGGACGACTCGTCCGATGCCAGGCCACCGACGAGGGGAACTACGCCATCATCCTCCAGGGGGTCACGCGGTTCCGTATCCAGGAGGAGCTTCCCCTCCGGCGCGGGTACCGCCGCGTTCACGCCGACTCGGAGGAGTTCCCCTGGGACGGTACCGGAGGCAGTGAGGGGATCGACGGGCGTGCCCTCCTGGAGGCCATCGCCACCCAGGAGATCGACGTCGGAATCGAGCTGGACGACCCGGATCTGGACGAGGTCTCGGGGACGGCCCTCCTCAACAGCCTCTGCGCGGCGTTACCCCTCCACCCGGCGGAGAAACAGGCTCTGCTGGAGGCCCCGAACGCTCCCGCCCGGCACCAGCTTCTCCTGTCTCTCCTGGAGATGGGATTGGCGGAACAGGAGGAGAACTGAGCCGGCCGAACCCGCTGGAGGACCGGGGGGTGCCCGAACCCCCCCGTCCTGACGCCGCCGCAGGCGAGCCGGTCATCGGCGGTCCCCTCGCTCGACGACCGGGGCGATCGGATCAGTGGGTCAGATCCAGGGTGGGAACGGCGGCGTCGTCACCGGGCTCCGGCAGCGACCGGATCGCCGGGACCAGATCCCGGGCCAGGTCCTCGGCGGAGTCGGGACGGTCCCGGGGGTCCTTGGCCAGGCATCGCTGGAGGACGCCGTCCAGGGCTCTGCTCGCAGGATCGCTCCCCGGATAGGTGTACTCGCCGTTCACGATGGCGTAGCTGATCGCCTGGGCGGTGCTTCCCCGGAACGGTCGCCGCCCGGTCAGGGCCTCCACGACCATGACGCCGACCGCGAAGAGGTCGGTTCGTTGATCGATGGCGGCGCCCTCGAGCTGCTCCGGCGCCATATACGGCAAGGTCCCGAGGACAGACCCGGGTCGGGTCACCGTCGCAAGGATGGAGGCGTCGGTTCGCCGAAGCTTGGCCAGGCCGAAATCGAGGATCTTCAACCGTTCCCCGTCCGTCTCCCCTTCGACCAGGAAGACGTTCCCGGGCTTCAGGTCCCGGTGAACCACCTCTTCCCGGTGGGCCGCCTCGAGGCCGGTCAGGAGCTGATCGAACCAGTCGGCGACGGTCTCCGGGAGCAGAAATCCGGAGCGACGCAGAACCTCCCGGAAGGAGCTTCCCCGGAGGAGCTCCATGACCAGGAACGCGCCCCCGACCTCGGTGAGACCGAAGTCGTAGATGGTGACGATGTTCGGGTGGGAAAGACGGGCCGAGATCCTGGCCTCCCGCTCGAACCGCTGGAGGGCCTCTTCCGGAATTCGTGGTGGGAGCAACACCTTCAGGGCCACGGATCTCCCGAGCCTCGTGTCCTCGGCCCGGAACACGGCCCCCATGCCACCGGTGCCGAGGCGCCACTCCAGCCGGTACCGGGTGGCGACCAGATACTCCACCCCGAGGGCCTGGAGATTCCCGCTGCCACACGTCTGGCAGCGCTCCTCCTCCGGGCCGTGACACCGGCCGCACTTCGAACATTCCCGAGCCAGGGCCCGGCCGCTCCCCCGGCCTTCCCCGATCTCTTCCCGGTCCCGATCCCCCTCACCAGACGACCGGCGGATGGAGGCGCTGAGCTCCATGTTCTGGAGCACGAGGCCCACCCGGTCGGCCAGATCGGCCAGCCGGCGCAGATTCTGGGAGGTGTAGGGCTCCTCGGAGAGCTTCTCCCCCAGGAGGACGAGCCCCAGGAGCTCCCGCCCCCGCCCTCGGATCGGCAGGCAGAGACAGGAGGCCTCCCCCGGGGCCGGTGGAGTCCGCAGTCTTCGGACCTCGCCGGTTTCCAGATCGAGCTCCGAGGAGTCCCCGGGAAAGAGCTCCGCCAGGGACTCGATTTCCTCGAGGTTCTCTTCCACCGCGACCTCTCCCGCGAACGCCGCCAGCTCCCAGGTCCCCTCCCGCCTCCGGAAGAGGACCGCGACCCAACCCGGATGGAGACCCGTCTTCAGGGCCGTCGTCAACACCTCCGCCACCTCCTGGGGAGTGTCCGAATCGTGAGCCCTCTCGCCGACCCGTTCCAGCTCCCGACGAAGCCGCCGGGCATCCCGTCCCAGGACCCAGAGGACAGCCAGGGGGTAGGAGAAGAACCCGATCATCTGGGCGGCTTCGACCCAGGGAGGCTCCGGCTGGTCCAGGACCCGGAACAGGGTCATGAGCCCGACCCAGCCGGCCCAGGGGACCATGCCGAGAAATACGATCCCCGCCTGGGTCCGCCCCTCGGACTCGGGAAAGGTCACTGCCCGGATGCCCAGGACGAGCAGCAACGAGATCGCCCAGAGGGGGAACGCCACGTCCCGAAAGAGAAACAGAGACGCCTCCGGGCTCCAGAGAGCCTCCCGACCGAAGAAGCCCGTGATCTTGGGGATCGAGATCATGACGGCCAGCGAGATCCCGATGCCGTAGAGCCCGGGTATCAGCCAGGGGCGGGCCTCGACTGCCCGGGGACGCTCCGGGATGAGCAGCGACAGGTGGAGGAGCAACCCCATCTGCAACCCGGTCAAGAAGAAAAAAGTCAGCTCCACCGACAGCTCGACGCCGGGGACGGCGACGCTCCAGGGCAGCGCCAGCTCCAGGGCCACCGCCGCCGTGAAGTAGAAGAGCAGCCTCCCGTTCAGGTAGCCCGGGCTCAGTCGAAGGGCTCCCACACCGAGGGCCAGATAGAGGAGTACCAGGGGGATCCGGAGGAGCACCTCGGCCAGGGAGGCGGGCCGGATCTCGAGCGAGAGGCGTTCTCCCTCCCGGACCAGGGTCAACGTCGTCGGACCCTCGAAGCCGAAGGCCTCCTCGGACACCCGGGCCCAATCCCGGAGGGACGACACGGTCTCGCCATCGACCTCCAGGATCCGGTCGCCGGCCCGGACGCCGTCCTTGCTGGCGGCGCCGGTCGGTCGCGTGGACTCCACCAGGAGCCCGGGTCCCGGCCCCGGATCGGTCAGGGCGAGACCGACCCGGTTCTCGGGATGCCGGAGCTCGTGGAACAAGGAGAACGTGAGAAGCCCCAGCACCGCGAAGACGACCACCACGGGGATCAGGAGACGGCGATCCGAGACGGGATCCATCGGCCCGCACAGTATCCGGCCCCTCATTCCCCCGCAAGAACGACTCCCGTCCTTCCGTTGCGGTACTCTCGCCCGACGATGGCAGACGAATCGAGGTCCGACGGTACCGGGATCGGTCCCCCGGGGGAGCTGATCCGACAGGTCCTCCGGGAAGCGATCGAGGATCGGATCACGGCCGAGGCAGCCCGGGCGGCCTACTACTTCTTCCTCTCCCTCTTTCCCCTGCTCCTGGCGATCTTCTCCCTGACCGGGATCTTCGGGGGCGACCAGGCTTTCGAGTGGATCGTGGCCCACCTCCGGGCGGCCCTCCCCGGGGACGCGGCTCTCTATCTGGAACAGTTCGTCCGGGACGTCACCGGAGAGAGTCGACCGGGAATCCTCTCCTTCAGCATCCTCTTCATCTTCTGGTCGGCGTCGAACGTCTTCGTGGCCGTCACTGAGGGCCTGAACCGAATGTACGACCTGGAGGAGACCCGGTCCTGGTGGTTTCGCCGGCTCCTGGCCCTGGTGGCGGTGATCGCCGCCGCGATCCTCCTCGTCGGGGGATCGGCGTCCCTCCTGGCGGGCCCCGAGCTCCTGGAGCTCCTGGGCCTGGCCACCGTCTGGTCGATCCTCCGCTGGCCCCTGGCCGTGATCCTCCTCGTGCTCCTCATGTGGCTCGTCTACTACCTGCTTCCGGACCGGGATCAGGGGGGTTCCGCCGGGCCGACGCTCCTGGGAGCAGGAATCGGAACCTCCCTCTGGCTCCTCGCCACCTGGGGATTCCGGGTCTACGTGAGCCACTTCGGAAGCTACAGCGAGACCTACGGCTTCGTGGGAGGGATCATCGTGCTCATGCTCTGGCTCTATCTGACGGCGATGACCATCCTCTTCGGAGGCGAAATCGCGGCCA
The DNA here is from genome assembly GCA_033722255.1 of Thermoanaerobaculia bacterium. Taxonomy (GTDB): domain Bacteria; phylum Acidobacteriota; class Thermoanaerobaculia; order Multivoradales; family JAIOJS01; genus JAWVZJ01. The sequence goes on from JAWVZJ010000002.1 coordinate 20,027, forward strand.
CGGTGGAGCAGCGGGCCACCGACGGGTGGGAGGTGGGCCAACCACCACCGAACGTCCACGACTGAACCCATGCCCGGAGTCTCCGCGCGGTACTCGGCACCCGAGACCCGTCCCGGAGTGTCGTCTATACTCCCGCCGATGCCCCGATCCCAGTCCCGATCCCAGCCCTCGCAGCCGTGATCTCCCGAGACCTTCCCGGCCTCCTGCTCCTGGAGGACGGCCGACTGTTCCGGGGCAGGGCCGCCGTTCCCGGTACCCGGTTCGGCGAGGTCGTGTTCAACACCTCCATGACGGGGTACCAGGAGATCCTGACCGATCCCTCCTATCGGGGCCAGATCGTGGTCATGACCCAGCCCCACATCGGCAACTATGGGGTCGAGGGGGCGGCGGAGGAGTCCTCCCGTCCCCAGGTGGAGGGATTCGTGGCCCGGAACTTCACCCGTCAACCCTCCTCCCACGCCAGCGAGGGAACCCTCCCGGCGTACCTGGAACGGCACGGGGTTCCGGCCCTGGAGGGGATCGACACCCGGGCCGTGGTCCGCCACATCCGGAAGGAAGGGGCCCTCCGGGGAGTGATCGCCAGCGGGGAGCCGGAGATCGAGGAGCTGGCCCGGGAGCTGGAGGGGTTCCCCACCATGACCGGCCGGGCGCTGGCCCTGGAGGTCACCTGCGATGCCCCCCGGGAGCTCCCCGCCGAGGGTCGGGAGCGGGCGCACCTGGCACTGCTGGACTTCGGGGCCAAGGCCAACATCGTACGGTCCCTCCGGCAGCGGGGGGCCCGGCTGACGATCCTGCCGGCCACGACCCCGGCGGAGGAGATCTTGAGGCTCGGCACGAACGGCGTGGTCCTCTCCAACGGACCCGGAGACCCGGAGCCCCTCCGGGGACCGATCGAGACCATCCGGGAGCTCCTGGAGGCGGAGATCCCGGTCCTCGGTATCTGTCTCGGCCACCAGCTCCTGGGGCTCGCCCTGGGGGGACGGACCTACAAGATGAAGTTCGGCCACCACGGGGGAAACCAGCCGGTCCTGGATCTGGCCACGGGCAAGACCCTGATCACCAGCCAGAATCACGGCTTCGCCGTCGATCCCGAGAGTCTTCCGGACGGTTGTCGGGTGACCCAGCGAAATCTCAACGACGACTCGGTAGAGGCCTTCGACGTGGAGGGCAAGCCGGTGGTCTCGGTGCAGTATCACCCGGAAGCGGCCCCCGGTCCCCGGGAGGCGTCGGCGATCTTCGACCGGTTCGTCGACGGGCTCCAGGAGACCTCCGCACCCACTCCGAGCGAGGCCCCGTGAAGAACCCGGCCTGATCATGCCCCGCCGCGACGACATCTCGTCCATCTGCGTCCTGGGCTCGGGGCCGATCGTCATCGGCCAGGCCTGTGAGTTCGACTACTCCGGGACCCAGGCCTGCCGCGCCCTCTCCCGGGAGGGCTACCGGGTGATCCTGGTCAACTCGAACCCGGCCACGATCATGACCGATCCGGAGCTCACCGACGCCACCTACGTCGAGCCCCTGGTGCCGGACGTGGTGGAGGCGATCGTCGAAAAGGAGCGCCCGGACGCCCTGCTGCCCACCGTCGGCGGTCAGACCGCCATCAATCTCGCCCTGAACCTCGAAGAGGCCGGAGTCCTGGACCGCCTGGGGATCGAGCTCCTGGGAGCGAGCAGCGAGGCTCTGCGGTTGGGAGAGGACCGCCAGCTCTTCAAGGAGGCCATGGAGGAGGAGGGTCTGAAGGTTCCCCGGAGCGGCTACGCCCGAAGCCTCGACGACGCCCGGGAGATCGCCGAGGAGATCGGCTTCCCGCTGATCATCCGACCCAGCTTCACTCTCGGGGGCGAGGGCGGCGGAGTCGCCTTCAACCGGGACGAGCTGAAGGAGGTGGCCCGGGGAGCCCTGGACGCCAGCCCGGTCCGGCGGATCCTCATGGAGCAGTCGGTCCTGGGATGGAAGGAGTTCGAGCTCGAGCTGATCCGGGACCGGGTCGACAACGCCATCGTCATCTGCTCGGTGGAGAACGTCGACGCCATGGGCGTCCACACCGGAGACTCCATCACCGTGGCGCCCCAGCAGACCCTCTCCGACCCGGAGTACCAGGCCATGCGGGACGAGGCCTTCCGGGTGATCCGAAAAGTCGGGGTCGCCACCGGGGGCTCCAACATCCAGTTCGCCGTGGACCCCGAGACCGGCGACCGGGTGGTGATCGAGATGAATCCCCGGGTCTCCCGATCCTCGGCCCTGGCGTCGAAGGCCACCGGATTCCCCATCGCCAAGATCGCCGCCCTGCTGGCCGTGGGCTACACCCTGGACGAGATCGAGAACGACATCACCGGCGTCACCTACGCCGCCTTCGAGCCCTCCCTGGACTACACGGTGGTGAAGATCCCCCGGTGGGCCTTCGAGAAATTCCCGGACACGCCCCCGACCCTGGGGACGAGCATGAAGTCGGTGGGAGAAGTCATGGCCATCGGTGGGAACTTCCGGGAGGCGCTCCTGAAGGGTCTCTCCGCCCTGGAGCTCGACGGGAGCCCGGCGGCCCGGGAGAGCCGGATGTCGGATCCGATCCGGCTGAAGCGGCGTCTGGCCGAGCCGAACTGGGAACGGCTCTTCGCCGTCTTCGCGGCCCTTCGGCAGGGATGGACGGTGGAGGAGGTCTCCGAGGTCACCCGGATCGATCCCTGGTTCCTGCGGGAGATCCGGGAGATCGTGGAGATCGAGACCGAGCTCTCCTGCTGGGAGATCGGATCCGTGCCGGGGCCGGTCCTCCGCCGGGCCAAGGAGAGCGGCCTCTCCGACGAGCGGACCGCGGCGCTGCTCCGGACGACCCAGGAAACGGTGCGACACCGGAGGGAGGAGCTGGACCTCCGGCGGGTGTACAAGCGGATCGACACCTGCGCCGCGGAGTTCCCCGCCTCCACCCCGTACCTCTACTCCACCTTCGGGGACGAGGACGAGGCCGAGCCGACGGAGCGGGAAAAGGTCCTGATCCTGGGCTCGGGCCCCAACCGGATCGGCCAGGGCATCGAGTTCGACTACTGCTGCGTCCACGCCGCCTTCGCCCTCTCGTCCCTGGGCTACGAGACGATCATGGTCAACTGCAACCCGGAGACCGTCTCCACCGACTACGACACCTCGGACCGCCTCTACTTCGAGCCCCTCACCCTGGAGCACGTCCTCGGAGTCGTACGCCGAGAGAATCCAGCCGGCGTCATCGTCCAGATGGGAGGTCAGACACCGCTGAAGCTGGCCCGGGGCCTGGAGGCAGCCGGGGTTTCGATCTGGGGAACCTCCCCCGACGCCATCGACCTGGCGGAGGACCGGGAGCGATTCGGCGGGCTCCTGGCCGCGGAAGGGATCCGGGTGCCGGAACACGGTACCGCCCGCTCCCAGGAGGAGGCCCTGGCGATCGCGGACGAGATCGGGTACCCGGTGGTGGTCCGCCCGAGCTACGTCCTCGGAGGTCGGGCGATGGCCGTCTGCTACGACAAAGAGACCCTCGCCCGGTACATGCGCTCCGCCGCCGACGTCTCCCCGGACCATCCGGTGCTCCTGGATCGCTTCCTGGAGGACGCGGTGGAGGTCGACCTGGACCTGGTGGCCGACGGCAGGCGAGCCGTGGTGGCCGGGATCCTCCAACACATCGAGGAGGCGGGAATCCATTCCGGCGACTCAGCGGCGGTCCTCCCGCCCCACAATCTGGAGCCGGGGCTCCTGGAGGAGATGGCCGACCTGGCCCGGCGCCTGGCCCTGGAGCTGGAGGTGGTGGGTCTGATGAACCTCCAGATCGCCGTTCACGAGGGGAGCCTCTACGTCCTGGAGGTCAATCCCCGAGCCTCCCGGACGGTCCCTTTCATCGCCAAGGCGGCAGGGCGCCCTCTGGCCGGTCTGGCCGCCCAGGTCATGGCGGGGAAGACCCTCGACGAGCTCGGGTTCACCTCCACCCCCGAGCTCAGCCGGGTCTACGTCAAGATCCCGGTCTTTCCCTTCCGCCGGTTCGTGGGGATCGATCCCCGGCTGGGGCCGGAGATGAAGTCCACCGGAGAGGTGATGGGAGTCGGCCGGACCTTCGGCGAAGCCTTCGCCAAGGGATGGCTCGGCGCGGGGATGGATCTCCCCACCGAGGGAACCGCTTTCCTCTCGGTCCACGACCGGGACAAGGAGGCTCTCCTCCCGGTGGCCCTGAAGCTCCGTCAGCGGGGATTCCACCTGGTGGGTACCGAGGGCACCGCCGAGCACCTCCGCTCCCGGGGGCTTCCGGTGGAGGGGATTCCGAAACTCCACGAGGGCCACCCCCACGCCGTGGACCGGATCGCCAACGAGGAGATCGCGCTGGTGGTCAACACCCCCCTGGGGGCCACGGCCCACAGCGAGGACGCGGTCATCCGCCAGGCGGCCCTCAAACACGGCGTCCCCTGTATCACCACCCTCGCCGGGGCCCACGCCGCCGTCGAGGCCATGGACGGCCTGGCCTCGGGCCGCTGGGAGGTCGCTCCCCTGCAGGAGCTCTCGGGATCGGGGCGGTCGTCGCCGTCCCTGGCCGGGATCACCTGAGCCGGACCCAGCTCTTCCGATCCGGACCCCGGGTTCCGTCCGGCTCAGGCGGAGTCCGAGGGCGAACCCTCGTGGAACAGAACCCACGCTTCCGCGATCCGCTCCTCCCGGGCCTCCCGGTGGGTTCGGGCCTCGGACAGCCGTCGTCGGTACGGAGCGAGCTCGAGGGCCCCTGGCGCCCCGAGATGGGTCCGGTCCCGCCAACCGGATCCCGGGGTATCGGCGGCCGCGGACCGGGGATCCAGGGCCGCCCTCCGGTACGCGTCTCGGAAGGGACGCCCCTCCCGGACCCGGGCGTAGACGAAGTCCGTGGCGTCGATGCCGGGTGTCAGGAGCTCGTCGGCCCGGTCCCTGTCCACCTCCAGGCTCTCCAGGACCACCCGCACGGCCCGGAACAGGGAGACAGCGGTCTCCATCCCCTCCAGGAAGGGGCCCTTCGTGAGCTGGAGGTCCCGGTGATATCCAGACGGCAGCGGAGCGAAGTATCCGGCCAGCTCCCCCGGGAGTCCCCGGAGCCGGTTCGCCCGGGCTCGGACCAACTCCAACACGTCGGGATTCCGCTTCTGGGGCATGATGCTGGAGCCGGTGGTGACCTCGGCCCCGAGCTTCAAGAATCCCAGCTCGTCGCTGGAGAACCAGATCAGGTCTCCGGCCAGTCGGGAGAGGTCCACCACCGGTCCCAGCACGGCTGAGAGGACCAGCATCTCGGTCTTTCCTCGATCGTTCTGGACGGCCAGCGTGTTGACCTGCACCTCGGAGAAGGCCAGCAGATCGGCCACCCGCTCCCGATCGAGGGGCAGGGCCACCCCGTAGCCCGAGGCGCTCCCCAGGGGCGAGCGGTCCAGATGCCGGAAGGCCCGGGCGAGCCAGGAAAGCCCGTCCAGCAGACCCTCGGCGTGGGCGGCGAAGAGGAAGCCCAGGGTCGAGGGCATTCCCTGACGGGTGTGGGTGTAGCCGGGGACGGTGACCTCCCGGTGCGCATCGGCCAGATCCAGGAGACTGGACACCACGGCGTCGACCTCCCCGCTCAGCCGAAGGACGGCCTCCCGGCCGTAGAGGCGGAGCGCCGCGATCACCTGATCGTTCCGACTTCGCCCGGTGTGGATCCGTTTCCCGGTCTCCCCGAGGCGCTCGGTCAGTCGGTTCTCGAGAGCGGTGTGGCCGTCCTCGTCGGCCGGGGGGATCTCGAAGGTGCCCTCCCGGGCCTCCTCGGCCACGGCTCGGAGCTCGGTCCGGAGTCCGGGGAGCTCCTCCCGTTCGAGGATCCCGATCTCGGCCAGCATGATCCCGTGGGCGAGACTGGCCAGGGCGTCGTAGGGCAGGAGGATCCGGTCGAGCTCCGGGTCCCGGCCCACCGTGAACCTCCGGACGGTCTCCGAGAAAGGCTCTCCCTTGTCCCAGAGACTGGTCACCGGTCGTCGTCCGGATCCCGGTCCAGGATCACCCGGTGGGCCTTCAACCGGATCGAGTTGAGTCGGATGAACCCCCGGGCGTCCTCCTGGTCGTACCCTCCCTCCACGTCCATGGAGGCGAGCTCCCGGTCGTAGAGGGAGCTGTGGGACTCTCGACCGAGGATCCGCACGTTCCCCTTGTACAGCTCGAACCGGACTCGGCCGTCGATCAGCTCCTCGCTCTGGGCGAAGGCGGCCCGGATGAAGTCCATCTCGGGGCTGAACCAGAAGCCGTTGTAGATGAGCTGGGCGAAGGCTGGCGAGAGGCTGTCCCGGAGCCGGAGGACCTCCCGGTCCATGGCGATCCCCTCCAGGTCCCGGAGGGCGTGGTGCAGGATCGTGGCCCCCGGGGTCTCGTAGACCCCCCGGGACTTGATTCCCACGAAACGGTTCTCCACCATGTCGACCCGGCCGATCCCGTGCTCCCGGCCCAGGTCGTTGAGCCGGAGGAAGAGGTCCAGGGGATCCTCGGTGCGCCGGACCCCGCCGTCCTCCACCACCGCCACCGGGATCGAGTCCTGGAAATGGACCTCCATCCGAACCGGGGTGTCGGGCGCGTCCCGGGGCGAGCGGGTCAGCCGGAACATCTCCTCCGGCGGCTCCTGCATCGGATTCTCCAGGATTCCCGCCTCGTAACTCCGGTGCATCAGGTTCTCGTCGGAGGAGTACGGCTTCTCGGCCGTGGCCTCCACCGGGATCCCCCGGCCTTCGGCGTACTCGAGCAGGTCCGTCCTCCCCTCGAAGCGTTCCAGGAACTCCGGTTCCTTCCAGGGGGCGACGATCTCCAGGGCCGGGGCCAGGGCGGCGTAGGCCAGCTCGAAGCGCACCTGGTCGTTCCCCTTCCCCGTGGCTCCGTGGGCCACGGCGGTGGCCCCGGTCTCCCGGGTCACGTCCACCTGATGCCAGGCGATCAGTGGACGGGCCAGGGCGGTTCCCAGGAGATACCGGCTCTCGTAGATCGCGTTCCCGGCGATGGCCGGATAGACGTAGTCGGTGACCAGCTCCCGCCGGAGGTTCCGGACCACCACGTCGGAGGCGCCGATCTCCCGGGCGGTCTCGGCGATGGCATCGAAGTCCTCCTCCTGGCCGACGTCGGCTACGAAGGCGATCACCTCGTGCCCCCGTTCCTGCAGGTACTTCAGGATGCACGCGGTGTCCAGCCCACCGCTGTAGGCAAGGACGATCCTCGAGGGCGATCCCGCCGGGTCGTCCGGAGCTGGAGAAGCAGGGTCAGACATCGACGAGAATGGTATCCCCTCGCGTCCTCCGCTTCACGGACGCCGCAGGCAGGAGCGGGACCAGGGGTCCGACTGGTCAGAGTTTCCGCCGATCCCGCGTCATTCACGAAGAATCCGACACGCCGACTCGCCCGATGCTGGTCGAAGAACGAAACCAGGTTTCCTGGAGTCGCCCTCGGCGACCTCACCGCCGGTCTCGTGACCCGCCGAAGCGGGGACCAGGCGGTGACGACCGCCCATGCCCTACATGGAAATCGAAGCGGAGGGAGGGACCGGAAACCCCGCGAACGTTTCCTCGAAGGGTGGAACGGTACCAGACGATGGAACGCCTGCCGGAAGCAACCGGTCCGACCTACTCCCCCTTCAACCGCCTCCCGTGTCCTCGGCCGGAGAGGTCGTTCGGTCCGCCGCCGGAATCCCGGGAATCCGGGGCAGGAAGGCCGGGACCTGCTCCCGGTAGGTCCGGTAGCGCTCGCCGAAGGCCCGGAGGAGGTCCCGCTCCTCCAGGGCGACTCCGACCAGGATATAGCCGCTGGAGGCCACGGCGAAGAGCAGGTGACCAGCGGTCATGTGGGGTGTGGCCCAAAAGGCGATGAGGAAGCCCAGCATGATCGGGTGCCGGAGATGGCGATACAGACTCGGGGTCTGGAACCCGGGCGAGGAGAGCTCGCGGCCCCGGTGATGATCGTAGACCTGCCGCAGCCCGAAGAGGTGGGCGTGGCTGATCAGGTAGGTGGAGACCAGCACGAGGGCCCAGCCCAGGGCGAAGAGACCCCAGAGGAGACCCTGGGCCCAGGACGCCTCGACACTCCAGATCTCCGCCGTCAGCGGCCGCCACTGCCAGAACAGGAGGGCCAGGACGAGGCTGGAGAAGAGCACATACGTGCTCCGCTCGATGGGCCGGGGGACGAAGCGGGTCCACCACCGCTTGAAGGCCGAGCGTGCCATTCCGCTGTGTTGGACGGCGAACAGCGTGAGGAGTCCCAGATCCACGAGGAGGGCCTGCCAAAGAGGCCCGGTGGCTCCGGAATCCACCGTCTTCGGCACCAGGAAGTCTCCGACGAAGCCGATGGCGTA
>JAWVZJ010000003.1:0-27248 GCA_033722255.1 Thermoanaerobaculia bacterium
GCCACAGGACTCCCTTTTCCACATAGCCGGCGCCGGTCCCTGGTACGACCCACGTCCTGGCGGACGCGGGTACCCCGCGTTCTCAGGGGCCGACCCAGTCTTGGAAATGGTCCTACTGTCCAGCTGCCACCAGGAGCTATTTTCAGAGTAGCCACGCATGCCCGTCGCGTTGCTTCGGGCATTCATGAGGATGAAGATCGGATGGTCGACCAACTGATGGTCCGGGGCCGGCCACAGCTCACGATTGGTGAAGAGCGTTCGAGCACCGCAACGACCTCCCGGGGAGCCGTGAAGGAGGGAGGCTCTCGCCGGCCTCGGAAAGGGAGGCACGAGGTCGGCGAGCTCCTGGCATCCGCAGGACCGGGCAGATCACGGTTCCCACCCCGATGAGCGGGGTCCGCCCCGGGCCCCCGGGCGGTTTTCGCAAAGTGCCCCCCTTGCGCCGACAGGGCTCCTCCGCTATCGTCGTCGCGCCCGTCCCGCCCCCTCCGACTTCCAGGGCACCCGTCGATGTCGCAGATCTTCCATCCGAGCACGAATACCCTCGCTCGAGTCTCGATCTTCGGAGCCGTCTTCGTGGTGGCTTTCCTGGGGTGGCTCGCGGCGGCACTGGACCGGTCGGGCGTCGTGACGCGGGAGGGAGTGATCCGGGAGCAACCGGTCCCCTTCTCCCACGACCATCACGTGGGGGAGGTGGGGATCGACTGCCGCTACTGCCACACCTCAGTGGAGGAGAGCTCCTTCGCCGGGATCCCCTCCACCGCCGTCTGCATGAACTGTCACTCGATCCTCTTCGACGACTCGCCGATGCTCGAGCCCGTACGGGAGAGCTTCCGGAACGATCGTCCGATCGAGTGGACCCGGGTCTACGATCTGCCGGACTTCGTCTATTTCGATCACGGGATCCACGTGCAAAAGGGGATCGGTTGTACGACCTGCCACGGCGAGATCGACGAGATGCCCCTGACCTGGAAGGCGGTCAGCCTGAAGATGGAGTGGTGCCTGGCCTGCCATCGGGACCCTTCACAACACGTACGACCCCGGGACGAGGTGTTCAACGTGAACTGGAATCCGAGAAACCTCAGCTCTTCCGAGCGACAGGAGCTGGCCTCCGAGTACGGCCTCCAGAGCAAGACGAGCTGCTCGGCCTGCCACCGATGAGCGAAAAACAGACGAAGCCAGATCCCGCCGCCGTCGAGGGCTCCCCCGAGCCCGACCGAGTGGAAGCTCACCCCGATTCTCCCGCACAGGACGATCCCGGACGCGGAAAGTCTCCCCGTCCCGGTACGAGGAAGTACTGGAGGAGCCTGGAGGAGCTCGCCGACACCGAAGCCTTCCAGGAGAAGGTGACCCGGGAGTTCCCCCGCCTGGCGGTCCCCATGGCCGAGGGGGTGGATCGCCGGAGATTCCTCCAGCTCATGGGAGCATCCCTGGCCCTGGGCGGGATGACCGCCTGCACCAAGCAACCCCTGGAAAGGATCGTCCCCTACGTCCGCCAGCCGGAGCACCTGGTCCCCGGAGAGCCGCTGCGGTTCGCCACCGCCGGCACCCTGGGCGGGTACGCCACCGGGCTTCTGGTGGAGAGCCACGACGGACGGCCCACGAAGATCGAGGGCAATCCGGAACATCCGGCGAGCCTCGGAGGGACGGATCTCTTCACCCAGGCCGAGATCCTGAACCTCTACGACCCCGATCGATCCCGGGCGATCACCAATCTCGGGAGGATCGAGACCTGGGACGGCTTCGTCTCCGCCCTGACCACGGCCCTTGCCGCTCAGCAGGGCAAGGGAGGCTCCGGTCTCCGGATCCTCGCGCCTCCTTCCAGCTCCCCCACCCTGGCCGACCAGAGGAGGGCGGTCCAGGAGCGCTTCCCCGAATTCCGCTGGTATCAGTGGGAGCCGGTCGCGGATCGGATGGGGCGGGGCCGGGAAGCCGCCGAAGAGCCCGTGGCCCGGTTCGACCTGGAGCCCGCCGACGTCGTGGTCTGCCTCGACCACGACCTCCTGACCCAGGGTCCGGGGCACGTGCGCTACGCGAAGCAGTTCGGTCGACGGCGCAAGGTCCTCTCCGAGCGGGACTCGATGAACCGACTCTACGTCCTGGAGCCGACCCCGACCTCCACCGGATCCCAGGCGGACCATCGTCTGGCCATGTCCCCGGCGGAGATCGAGCGATTCACCGCCGCCCTCGGGGCCGAGCTGGGAGTGGGAGGTCGACACCCCCGGCTCGAGAACGAGAAACACCGTCGCCTCCTGAGGGCCCTGGCCGAGGACCTCCGCAGCCACGCTGGACGTTCCCTGGTGACGACCGGTCGCCAGGCGTCACCCGAGCTCGCGGAGCGGGTCCGAGCGATCAACGAAACTCTGGGGAACGTCGGGTCCACGATTTTCTACCAGGATCCCGTGATCGTGGATCCCACGGATCCGTTGGCGGACCTCCGGGAGCTCACCGAAGAGCTCCGGGCCGGCCGGGTCGAGGTGCTCCTGATCCTGGGAGTCAATCCGATCTACGACGCTCCGGCGGATCTGGAGCTCGCCGACGCACTCCAGAACGACCAGACCTGGTTCCGGCTCCACCACGGGATGCGGGCCGACGAGACCTCCGAGTACTGCCACTGGCACGTGCCCGCCACCCATTTCCTGGAGAGCTGGAGCGACGCCCGGGCCTTCGACGGAACGGTCTCGATCCAGCAGCCCCTCATCGAGCCCCTCCACGGAGGCCGGTCCACACACCAGATCCTGGCCCTGCTGCAGGGCAGACCGGGACGGACAGGGTACGAGATCGTCCGGGAGCGCTGGCTGGACCGCCTGGGAGAGGAGGGCTGGCGCCGGGCCCTCCACGACGGAGTCGTGCCGGGAACCGGGCCCGACGGACGATCCGCACCCGGAGGTACCGTCTCCGGCGCCGACCTCTCGGAAGCCCGGAGCGCCCTGGGGGAGGCTTCCTCCGGGGAGGGGCTGACCCTGCTTCTGCGCCCGGATCCCACCGTCTGGGACGGTCGCTTCGCCAACAACGGCTGGCTCCAGGAATGCCCGAAGCCGCTCTCGAAGCTGACCTGGGACAACGCCCTGATCGTCTCGCCGAGGACCGCCCGGGAGCTCGGAGTCGACACCGGCGACGTGGTGGAGGTCGGAGCCGGGGAACGCCAGATCGAGGCTCCGGTCTGGGTCCAGCCGGGCCAGGTCGACGGCTGCGTGACGCTCCACCTCGGATACGGCCGGACCGCTGCGGGGAGAGTCGGAGACGGCGTCGGAGTCGACGCCTACCGGCTCCGGACCACGGAGAACCTGTGGCGGATCCCGGGGGTCACGGTCGAGCCCACCGGCGACCGCTATCCCCTGGCCTCTACCCGGGGCCACTGGAACATGGAGAACCGGGGCCTGGTCCGGGAGGCCTCCTGGGAGGAGTTCCAGGAGCACCCCCATTTCGCCCACGAGGGCTCCCACGCCCCCTCCGAGGAGATGACCCTCTACGACGCCTGGGAGTACGACGGCTACGCCTGGGGCATGGCCATCAACCTCTCGGCCTGCACCGGTTGCAACGCCTGCCTGGTGGCCTGCGTGAGCGAGAACAACATCCCGGTGGTGGGGAAGGACCAGGTCCGGAAGCAGCGGGAGATGCACTGGATTCGGATCGATCAGTACCTCTCCGGTTCCTACGAGGAGCCGGACGGAGTGCTGAACCAACCGGTTCCGTGCATGCACTGCGAGAACGCTCCCTGCGAGCTGGTCTGTCCGGTGGCGGCCACGGTCCACTCTGACGAGGGGCTGAACGACATGATCTACAACCGGTGCGTCGGCACCCGGTACTGCTCGAACAACTGTCCCTACAAGGTCCGCCGGTTCAACTTCTTCCTCTACCAGGACTGGGAGACCCCCTCCCTGAAGCTGATGCGGAATCCCGACGTCACAGTCCGGTCCCGGGGCGTGATGGAGAAGTGCACCTACTGCGTCCAGCGGATCAGCCGAGCCCGGATCGACGCCGAGAGTGAGGGCCGAACGATCCGAGACGGGGAGATCCGGACCGCCTGCCAGCAGGCCTGCCCCACCGAGGCCATCGTCTTCGGCGACATCAACGACGAGGACTCGGAGGTCAGCCGCTGGAAGGCCGCGCCCACAAACTACGGCCTGCTGGCCGAGACGAACACCCGCCCCCGGACCACCTACCTGGCCCGGGTCACGAACCGGAATCCCGAGCTCCCGTCCCCGAAACGGGAAAGTAGCCATCAGGGATCTTCCGAAACCGACCACGGACAGGGGTAAGCTGCGATGTCGGTCATCAAGAAGGGCGGCTACGACCGGCCGGGGATCATCGAGCGGTCTCCGGTGGTGGCCCCCGGCCACACGCCGGGGTCGGTGACGGACCGGATCAGCGAGGTCATCCTGGCCCGGACCCCGCCCTGGTTCTACCCGGCCTTCGGGATCTCGTTCGTCCTCCTGATGGTGCTGATCTTTTCCCTGGCCAAGCTCTTCCTGGAGGGCACCGGGATCTGGGGCCTGAACATGCCCGTGGCCTGGGGATTCGCCATCATCAACTTCGTCTGGTGGATCGGGATCGGGCACGCCGGAACCCTGATCTCCGCCATCCTCCTGCTCCTGCGTCAGGAGTGGCGGACCTCCATCAACCGCTTCGCCGAGGCCATGACGCTGTTCGCGGTGGCCTGCGCCGGTATCTTCCCCCTGATCCACGTCGGCCGTCCCTGGCTGGCCTACTGGCTCCTGCCCTACCCGAACACCATGGGGATGTGGCCCCAGTTCCGGAGCCCCCTGATCTGGGATGTCTTCGCCGTCTCGACCTACGCCACGATCTCGCTCCTCTTCTGGTACGTGGGGCTGGTCCCGGACCTGGCCAGCCTTCGGGATCGAACCGAGAACAAGCTGGGCAAGATCCTCTACGGGGTCTTTGCCATGGGCTGGCGCAACTCGGCCAAGCACTGGCACGAGCACGAGGTCGCCTCGTTGCTGCTGGCCGGGCTGGCCACGCCCTTGGTGCTGTCGGTCCACTCGGTGGTCTCCTTCGACTTCGCAGTGGGGATCATCCCGGGGTGGCACACGACTCTGTTTCCGCCCTACTTCGTGGCCGGGGCGATCTTCGCCGGCTTCGCCATGGTTCTGACCCTGACCATCCCGCTGCGGTCCCTCTTCGGGCTCGAGGACTTCATCACCCAGCGACACCTCCAGAACATGGGGAAGGTGATGCTCGCCACCGGGCTGATCGTGGCCTACGGCTACGGCACCGAGATCTTCATGGCCTGGTACAGCGGGAACCAGTTCGAGTGGTACATGGTCACCAACCGGATCACGGGACCGTACCGCTTCCACTGGTTCGCCCTGATCGCCTGCAACGTGATCGCGACCCAGTTCCTCTGGATCCCCCGGGTCCGGCGCTCGGCCGTGGCCCTCTGGATCGTCTCCATGTTCATCAACGTCGGCATGTGGCTGGAGCGGTTCATCATCGTCGTGACCTCGCTCCACCGGGACTTCCTGCCCTCGTCCTGGGGGATGTACCACGGCACGATCTGGGACTGGGCGATCTACGTGGGATCCATCGGGCTGTTCCTGTCGCTCCTCTTCCTCTTCATCCGGTTCGTCCCCATGATCTCGATCTTCGAGATCCGCACCCTGCTCCCTGAGGCAAAAGGGGTGGCGGCCGAGCCGACGACCCCGGAGGAGTCCGGAACATGACCCTGCTGCCCGAAGAGACCAGCGGCCGGCTCTACGGCCTGCTGGCGGAGTTCTCGTCCCCGGGGGAGCTGATCGACGCGACCCGGAAGACCCGGGAGGAGGGCTACCGGGAGATGGACGCCTACTCGCCGTTCCCCAGCGACGAGCTCGTCGAGGCGCTGGGGAACCACCACTCGAAACTTCCCCTCCTGGTTCTCATCGGGGGGCTCGTGGGATGCTTCGGCGGCTTCGGCCTCCAGTGGTGGGTCAACGAGATCGCCTATCCGATCAACATCGGAGGTCGTCCCCTCAACAGCTGGCCAGCCTTCATCCCGGTGACCTTCGAGACGACGATCCTGGTGGCCGGAATCGTGTGCGTCCTGGGATTCTTCGCCCTCTGCGGTCTTCCCCAGCCCTACCATCCCGTGTTCAACGTGGAACGGTTCTCCGCCGCCTCCAGGGACCGGTATTTCCTGTGCGTGGAGGCGGAGGACCCGACGTTCGATCTGGAACGGACCCGAGAGTTCCTGGAGAATCTCGGGGCCACGGAGGTGTCGGAAGTTGAGTACTGAGCCCGTCCCCGGGACCTCGTCCCGGACGTTCCGTTCCGGCTGGTGGCGCCGAGCGAGCTGCGTCTTGCTCGTCCTGGCCAGCCTCGCGGCGCTGGGCTGCCGGCAGGACATGCACGACCAGCCTCGCTACGAGGCCCTGGAGGCCTCCACCTTCTTCGGCGACGGGCAGGCCTCCCGGCATCCCGTGGAGGGGACGGTGGCCCGGGGCCACCTCCGGTCCGACGGGGTCTTCGAGACGGGCAAGTCCGACGGTGAGTTCGTCTCTTATCTCCCCATGGAGGTCGACGCCGAGGTCCTCCAGAGAGGCCGCGAGCGGTTCGACATCTTCTGCTCCCCCTGCCACGGGCGCCTGGGCGAAGGCCAGGGGATGGTGGTGCGTCGGGGATTCAAGAGGCCGAACTCCTTCCACCGGGATCCCCTGAAGAGCCAGCCCGTGGGCTACTACTTCGACGCCATGACCAACGGGTTCGGCCAGATGCCCAGCTACGCCAGCCAGATCCCGGCCCGGGACCGGTGGTCCATCGCCGCCTACATCCGGGCCCTCCAGCTCTCCCGGGGAGCCCGTGTGTCCGAGCTTCCCCTGGAAGACCGAGAAGCACTCCAGGCCCCGGACGAGGGAGCCGGAACCTCTGCCAATCCGCCCGCCGACGATTCGGGACACTGAGGACCACCGAGCCGATCATGGACGCTACCGCCACCTACCGACCCGCCGATTTCGCCCCTCCGGAGGCTCTCGGGAGCCTCGAGAGGAGGTCGCTCCTGGCCGGAATCTTCGGCCTGGGGATCGGAAGCGTGGGCTGGCTCCTGGATCCGGCCCAGTTCTTCCAGAGCTATCTGATCGCCTACATCTTCTGGGTCACCATCTCCCTGGGGTGCCTCGGCCTGGCCATGCTCCACCACATGTCCCGGGGAGCGTGGGGCATCGTCATCCGGCGACCCCTGGAGGCGGCGGCGGCGACGATCTTTCCCCTGATGACGGTCCTCTTCGTCCCCCTCCTCTTCGGGCTCCACGATCTCTACGAGTGGACCCACGAGGAGGTCATGCAGAGCTCTCCGGCTTTGGAGTGGAAGCTGCCCTATCTGAACGAGCCCCGGTTCCTGACCTTCACCGCCGTCTATTTCGCCGCCTGGGGCTTCCTCGCCTGGAGACTCCGCTCCCTCTCCAAGAGGCAGGACGAGACGGAGCAGGGGGCGTTTTTCCGGCGGCTCCAGGGCTGGTCCGCGGTGGGCTTCCTGGCCCTGGCGCTGACCATGACCCTGGCCTCGGTCGACTGGCTGATGTCCCTGGATCCCCACTGGTTCTCGAGCATCTTCGGACTCTGGTTCTTCACCGGCAGCGGGCTCTCGGGCCTGGCCTTCATCACCCTGGTGGCGGGATGGCTGGCCAAGCGGGCCCCGATGGCCCGGCTCTTCGACCGCAAGCACTTCCACGACTACGGCAAGCTTCTTTTCGCCTTCGTGATGCTCTGGGCCTACCTCTCCTTCTCCCAGCTCCTCCTGATCTGGAGCGGAAATCTGCCGGAGGAGATCCCCTTCTACCTCGCCCGCCTCGAGACCGACTGGCTCCTCATGAGCGTCTTCCTCCTCCTGGGACAGTTCGTGGTCCCCTTCCTGATCCTCCTGTCCGCTACCATCAAGCAGCGGAAGCGCACCCTGGCCAAGGTGGCCCTGTGGATCCTGGCCATGCGCTGGGTCGATTACGCCTGGCACGTGGTGCCGACCCTGGAGTTCATCCACGGTGAGGACGGCACGCTCCTCCCGAGCCTGTGGATCGACCTCGCCCTGATGGCGGGAATCGGCGGAGTCTGGCTCTGGTACTTCTTCCGGTCCCTGGACAGACGCCCTCTCCTCCCCGTGAACGACCCCTTCCTCGACGAGTACTTCGACCATGAGTGAGACCTCCGAACCTCGGGACCTCCCCCGGGAGGAGTCGCAGAAAGGCCACGAGCCCTGGGACTCCGAGATCCGGTTCGGCACCTTGCTGGGACTGGGACTCGGCCTCTTTGGCCTCGTCGTCCTCTGTGCCGTGGGAATGTATTTCCTCTTCCAGTCCTTCCGCGGCTGGCAGGAAGCGCAGCAGGGCGAGACGCCGGTAATGCAGCGACCGAGGGACGTGATCCCCGGGGCCCAGCTCCTGGCCACACCGGAGAAGACCCTGGCCGAGGTCCGCTCCCAGACGGAATCGGCCCTGAGCTCCTACGGATGGGTCGATGAAGACGAGGGAATCGCTCACATCCCGATCGAGCGGGCGATCGAGATCCTGACGGAGCGGGGACTTCCGACCCGTCCGGAGCTCGGTCCCGGGGACCTGGAGACGGTTCCCGGGCCCGACGCCACCAGGGAGATCGAGGAGAGGCCCGCTTCGACGGAGGAGGAGTCGATGGCCCCGGCCATGGACGCGGAGGACGCAGGATGAGGCTCTCCGGTCTCAGTGGACGCCCGGTCTTCGGCACCGTCCTCGCGGCGATCCTCGTTTCCGTTTCTTTCTCCGTCTCCGCTCTGGGCGCCCAGACCGGGAAGTCGGCCTCCGAACGTCCCTTCTATCTGGGAGAGGCCGGAATCGAGCAGCAGATCGGCGAGAGGATTCCCCTGGACCTGGAGCTCGTGGACGAGACCGGAGAGACCGTCCGCCTGGGCGAGTACTTCGGAGACGAGCCCGTGATCCTGGCCCCGGTCTACTACGAGTGCCCCATGCTCTGCACTCTGATCCTGGAGGGTCTGGTGAAGAGCCTCAAGGCTCTGACCTTCGGGGCCAGGGAGGACTACGAGCTGGTGGTCTTCAGCTTCGATCCCTCGGAGACCCCGACCCAGGCGATGGAGCGGAAGCAGCGAGCCCTGGACCTCTTCGACCGGGAAGGGGCCGGGGAGGGCTGGCACTTCCTGGTCGGAGACGAAACCTCCGTCGAGCGGCTCACCGACGCCATCGGGTTCCGCTCGGAGTTCGACGAAGAGCGGGGTGAGTTCATCCACGCGGCCACCATCCTCATCCTCCAACCCGACGGAACGATCAGTCGCTACTTCTACGGGGTGGACTACCCGCCGAAGAACCTCCGCCTCGGTTTGGTCGAGGCCTCGCAGGGCGAGATCGGGAACCCGATCGACCAGGTCCTCCTCTACTGCTACCGCTACAACCCGGAGACCGGGAAATACTCGCTCCTGACGATGCGTTTGGTACGGATCGGCGCCGCCGTGACCATCGTCGGGATCGGTCTCCTGATTCTCACCCTGGTCCGCCTCGAGAAGGGCCGGACCCGTCTCTCGGAAGGCTCTGCCTGATCATGTCCCTCGGTTTTCCCCTCTTCCCGGAATCGGCTTCCACGACCTCCGGCCAGGTGGATGCCCTCTACCTCTTCCTGGTGGCGGTGTCGGCCTTCTTCTCCCTCCTGATCGCGGCCTCGGTGATCTACTGCGCCGTTCGCTATCGGAGACGGGAACCGGACCAGGTCGGGAGCACCTTCCACGCGAATCTGCTGATGGAGGTCACCTGGACGATCATCCCCCTGATCATCGTCCTGGGGGTGTTCTTCTGGGGAGCCCGGGTCTTCTTCGTCCAGCGGGCGACCCCCGACGACGCCCTGGAGATCACCGGGATCGCGAAACAGTGGATGTGGAAGTTCCAGCACCCCGACGGCAGGCGGGAGATCAACGAGCTCCACGTCCCGGTCGGGCAACCGGTGGAGATCCGGCTCATCTCCCAGGACGTGATCCACGATCTCTTCCTGCCGGCGTTTCGGACCAAGACCGACGTGCTCCCCGGTCGCTACACGACCCTCTGGTTCGAGGCCACCAAGCCGGGAACGTACCATCTCTTCTGCGCCGAGTACTGCGGCGCCGAGCACTCCCGGATGACCGGCCAGGTGGTGGTCATGGAGCCGGCGGCGTACGAGGACTGGCTGGCGGGGGGAGCCCAGCCCACGGTTCCTCCGGCCGAGGCCGGAGCCCAGCTCTTCACCGAGCTGACCTGCGACACCTGCCATATCGAGGGAGAAGGGGGCCGGGGACCCAGTCTTCACGGGCTGTACGGGACGGAGGAGGAGCTGGCCGACGGGAGCACGGTGGTGGTGGACGACAGCTATCTCCGGGAAGCGATCCTGACACCGGCGGAGACGATCGTGGCCGGCTACCAACCGATCATGCCCACCTACAAGGGGCAGATCTCGGAGGCCAACGTCCTGAAGCTCATCGCCTACATCCGGAGCCTCGGCACTCCGCAACCGACGCAAGGCCCGAGCCCGGCCGTGGAGCTCCCCTCGGAGGATCGGCCTCAGGACTCTCCTCCCGGTGACGAAGGCCCCCCCGAAGCTTCCAGCGAGGAGACGCCATGACCCGCACCCTGGCCGAGCTGAAATCGAAGGCCAACTACCTCAACGTCGCCTTCGGTGCCAAGTCCTGGCTGCTGACGAAGGACCACAAGCGGATCGCGATCCTCTACCTGATCTCCGTGACCACCTTCTTCCTCGTCGGCGGCATCTTCGCTGGAGTGATCCGGCTGGAGCTGATGACCCCGGCCGGAGATCTCGTGCAGCCGGACGTCTACAACCGGATGTTCACGATGCACGGGATCATCATGATCTTCTTCTTCCTGATCCCGGCCATTCCCGCCGTCCTGGGCAACTTCATCCTGCCCCTCATGCTCGGGGCAAAGGATCTGGCCTTCCCCCGGATCAACCTGGCCAGCTGGTACGTGTACATGGCCGGTGGCATCCTGGGTGTCTACTCCCTGATCCAGGGGGGCGTGGACACCGGGTGGACCTTCTACGTCCCCTTCAGCACGACCTACTCCAACACCGGCGTGACCCTGGTGGCGATCGCGGCCTTCATCGTCGGGTTCTCCTCCATCATGACGGCCCTGAACTTCATCGTCACCACCCATCGCATGCGGGCCCCGGGGCTGACCTGGTTCCGGCTGCCCCTCATGGTCTGGGCCCTCTACGCCACCAGCGTGATCATCATGCTGGCGACCCCCGTGCTGGCGATCACTCTGGTGATGCTTGCCCTGGAGCGCTCCCTCCACATCGGGATCTTCGATCCCGCCCTGGGCGGCGATCCCGTCCTCTTCCAGCACCTCTTCTGGTTCTACTCCCATCCGGCCGTCTACATCATGATCCTCCCGGCCATGGGGGTGATTTCGGAGCTGATCGCCGCCTTCGCCCGCAAGAGGATCTTCGGTTACTCCTTCGTCGCCTTCTCGTCCATGGCCATCGCGGTCCTCGGTTTCCTGGTGTGGGGCCACCACATGTTCGTCTCCGGCCAGAGCATCTACGCCGGAACGGTCTTCTCCATCCTCACGATGCTGGTGGCGATCCCCTCGGCGGTGAAGGTCTTCAACTGGACCGCCACTCTCTACCAGGGGGCGGTCTCCTACCAGACGCCGATGCTCTACGCCCTGGGCTTCATCGGCCTGTTCACGATCGGCGGTCTCACCGGGATCTTCCTCGGAACCATGGGGCTGGACACCCACGTCCACGACACCTATTTCGTCGTGGCCCACTTCCACTACGTGATGGTGGGGGGGACGATCATGGGTTACCTGGGAGGACTCCATTACTGGTGGCCGAAGATCTCCGGACGGCTCTATCCCGAGTTCTGGGCCAAGCTCTCGGCCCTCCTGGTCTTCGTCGGCTTCAACCTGACTTTCTTCCCCCAGTTCATCGTCGGCTACCTGGGCATGCCCCGGCGCTACCACGCCTATCCTCCGGAGTTCCAGGTCCTGAACGTCCTCTCCACCGCCGGGGCCACGATTCTCGGCGTGGGCTACCTCCTGCCCGTCATCTACCTGGTCTGGTCGATGCGCTACGGGAGGAAGGCCCCGGCGAACCCCTGGGGTGCCGTCGGCCTGGAGTGGGAGACCGGCTCACCCCCGCCGCAGTACAACTTCCACGAGACCCCGGTGGTGGATCACGAGGCCTACGACTACCACCACGAAGCCGAGAAACCGAAGGTCGCATAGCGCCCGGCTTCGGAAAACGGATTCAGCCAAATCGAGGAGACCATGAGCGCCACCGGCGAGACCACCGCCCTCCAGCATCACTTCGACAGCATGGAGCAACAGAGGGACACGTCCACTCTGGGGATGTGGACCTTCGTGGCCCAGGAGGTCATGTTCTTCGGCGGCCTCTTCACCGCCTACCTGGTCTACCGGGTTCTGCATCCGAAGGCCTTCGAGATCGGGAGCGCACACCTGGACATCTGGCTGGGAGGCATCAACACCGCCGTCCTGATCGCCTCCAGCTTCACCATGGCCATGGCGGTCTGGGCCGCCCAGACCGGCCGTCGGAAGCAGATCGGCCATTTCCTGGTGGCCACCCTGATCCTGGGGAGCGTCTTCCTGGGCATCAAGGCGTACGAGTACAACCACAAGTGGCACGAGCACCTGGTCCCGGGATCCCACTTCGCTTTGGACAGTCCCTACGAGGACAACGTGGAGCTCTTCTTCTGCCTCTACTTCGCCATGACCGGGATGCACGCCCTCCACATGGTGATCGGAGTCGGGCTGCTGCTCTGGTTCATCGTCAAGGCCTACAAAGGACGGTTCACCCCGGAGTACTCCCATCCGGTGGAGATCTTCGGCCTCTACTGGCACTTCGTGGACATCGTGTGGATCTTCCTCTTTCCCCTCCTCTACCTGCTGGGACGTCACTGAGACCCCTGGAGGCCGAGACTCATGTCCGAGCACATCGTCACCCCGAAGACCTACCTGATCATCCTCGCCTGCCTGGTGATCCTGACGGTCACCACGGTGGCGGCCGCGTTTCAGGATTTCGGAGACCTGAACAACCTGATCGCCGTCGGGATCGCGGTGACGAAGGCCGCGCTGGTCGTGCTCTTCTTCATGCACGGGAAGTGGGGGAGCCGCATGGTCAAGCTCGCCATCTTCGGAGCCGGTCTCTGGCTCGTGTTCTTGCTGATGATCACGTGGTTCGACTACTGGAGCCGGGGGTGGATGGACGGGGCGATGCCGTTCTGAGGCCCGCTCTTGGCCGCTGGCAGGCCCGCATGCCCGTCCCGTTGATGCGGGCATTCATGAGGAGGAAGATGGGGGGCTGACCAGTCGAAGACCCTGGGCCGGTCCGCCGCTCACCGGCCGTCGCCCGTCAGGTCTTCCTTGACGGGCTCTTCTCGGGATCCGTCCACCGGCTCCGGAAGGAGCTCCCGGGCCAGCTCCCGGGCCGGCTCGAAGTCCGGGTCGGCCTCCAGGGCCCGCCGGAGCTCTTCCCGGGCCGCCTCCTCCCGGTCCGCCTCCACCAGGGTCTTCGCCCAGTAGTAGGGGCGGTGTCGGGGATCGTCGTCGGCCTCCGCGGCGGCGGTGCGCGCTCCCTTCGCCTCCTCGGGAGTGCCGTGCTCCTCCAGGAACCGGATCAACGCGTCCCATCCCGGCTCGAAGGTGGGATCGATCTCCACCGCCCGGCGGTAGTGCGCTTCCGCTGCCGGGAGATTTCCCCGGGCCTCCAGGGCCTCGGCCCAGGCCCGGTGGCTCAGCTCGTGGGCGGGATCGAAATGCAGGGCTCGACGATAGAGCTCGATCGCCCCCTCCAGATCCCCGCGCTCGGACCGGATCCGCCCCAGGAAGAAGAGACTGGTCTGGGGCTTCGGGTCCTCCTCCATCGACTCCCGAAAATGGCGGGCCATCTCGTCCAGATCCCCGTGTCGGAGCCAGACCGAGCCCAGGAGATAGCGGGAGCCCTCGTCGCCGGGATCGAGGCGCAGGGCCTCCCGGAGGTGGTGGATCACCCGTTCCCAGCGGCCCGCTGCCCCCGCCCGGTCGGCCAGGCGTCGGTGGTCGGCGGCGGACAGCCGCTCGGATGGCGGAGTCGCGGCCTCACTCCCGGTCCCTCGCTCGAGGGCCCCATCGTCGGTACCCGGGACACACCCTCCCCCGGCTCCCGCACCGATCACGAGCAGCGAGAGGGCTACCCCCGGAAGACACCTCACGCTCGAAATACCCCGGACCCCAGGAGAGTGGAAGGCGTCACGAAGCCGATGATAGCTTCCCTCCGTGCTCCGGGAGCCCCATCGACGGGCCGGGGTCGCCTACGCGACGCTGGGCCTCTGCGTCCTCCTCCTCACCTTCCTTTTCGATCTCGTTCCTCCGGAACGGGAGGGGGTCGAGCTCCAACTCCTCGTGGGCGGAGTCTTCATCGCAATCTTCGCGGTTCTGATCTACCGGGGCTGGTGGATCCTCTCCCTTCTGCTGGTCTTCACGAACCTCTGGCGGGCATTCCAGTTTCTCAACCAGGGCCTCGGCCCGACCGGCGGGCCCGCGGGAGACAGCTCCCGGACAGCCGAGCCCCTGGCCCTGATCAACGCCCTGCTCCTGCTGGTCGTCGTGGCCTTCCTCGTCCACTCCGCGTGGACCGGCTGGCGCCGGCATCGTGAGTCCCGCTGACGCCTCGGATGGAAGCGCGTCCCGCTGCCGAACCTTTCCCCCAGCAGCCCCACATGCACCTCGCGTTGCTCGGTGCACTCATGGGGATGAAAATCGGAAGATGGGCCAGTTGATGGTCCGGGGCCGGTCCTTCGGGTCCTCCGCGAAGAGGAGTCGGACTCGAGGCCCTTCCGCGGACGCTCCGAGACTCTGCCAGGTAGGATGGTCGGTGCCACCGCAATGCCCGAGCACCGACCCTCCCTCGTCTCCTGGAACCTGACCCGGAAGTGCAACCTACGGTGTCCCCACTGCTACCTGGACGCCGGCAAGGCAGCCGCCCGGGAGCTGGATACCGCCGAATGCCTCGACCTCGTGGACGAGCTCGCCGGGCTCGGGACCGAGATGCTGATTCTCACCGGAGGAGAGCCCCTGCTCCGCCGGGACATCCACGAGATCGCCCGACGGGCGGGGGAGCACGGAATCTGGGTGGTGATGGGAACCAACGGGGTCCTGGTCAACGATCGGGTGGCGAAGACCATGGTCGAGTGCGGAGTCCGGGGAGTGGGGATCAGCATCGACTCCATCGACCCGGATCGACACGACGCCTTTCGCCGGGGAGGCCGCCGAGATTTCGCCCGGGTCCGGATCGCCGGCAAGAGCGCCTGGGAACACTCCATGAAGGCCCTGGAGACCTGCCGGCGACACGGGCTCGAGGTCCTGGTCCAGTCCACGGTCACGGAGGAGAACCGGGAGGAGGTCCCGGAGCTCCTGGAGCTGGCCCGGGAGAAGGGAGCCTGGTCCTTCAATCTCTACTTCCTCGTTCCCACCGGGCGGGGCGAGACCATGACCGAGCTCGGCCCGATCGAGACCGAGAAGACACTCCGGAACCTCGCCCGGTGGCAGGAGAAATATCGGCCGATGCTCGTCCGGGCCAAGTGTGCCCCTCAGTTCAAGCGGATCGCCTACGAGGAGGGGTTGGCGGGCCTGGACAGCGGCGGTTGCATGGCGGGCACCGAATACTGCCGAATCACCCCGGAGGGGGACGTCACCCCCTGCCCCTACATGACTCCGGTGGCGGGAAACGTCCTGGAATCGGGCTTCGGGACGATCTGGCAGGAGTCCCCGCTCCTGCGCTCTCTCCGGGATCCGGAGGGGCTGGGGGGCCGCTGCGGCGCCTGTGAATACCGGGAGCTCTGCGGCGGTTGTCGCTGCCGCGCCTACGCCCGGACCGGGGACGTCCTGGCCGAAGATCCCGCCTGCCCCTACGAGCCGGAGGGTGGCAAGCTGGTCTCCCTCCCCCTGACCTGGGAAGAAAATGCCCGGCAGCGCCTGGAGCGGATCCCGATCGCGTTCATCCGTCGAAAGGTCGAGGAGGGCACCGAGGCCTACGCCCGGCGCCATCGACTCCGGAGAGTCACGGAAGAGGTGATGGACGCCGCCATCCAAGGCTCCGGCCGCGGGTTCCCGGGCTCCTGACGTTCTCCGGGCCAGAGGACACAGCTCACCTGAGGGTGAGGCCCCGGAAGGGTCTTCTCTGTCCAGGGGGCTGGACACGGGCCTCCCGGCCCGGTCGATCGACCCCACCCGAATGTGGCCTGCGAGCACTGGAGGCGCCGGCCAAATGGCCGACCTTTTCCCTGTGGCCGGTACCGGTCCCCGGCGACGAACGCCCTCAAAGACCGACCCGGCCTTGGAAGGGGTGGTTCTCTCTTTTCAAGGGTCCGGGTTCCTCAGAGCCGCCGGATCACCGGGCGCCCCTCTCTCACTCCGGACCGCCGTCGGTCCGCCTCACCACGATGGCGGTCCGGTCGTCGTCGGGCGGGGCCGCTCTGGTGAACTCCTCCACCCGGTCGAAGATGCCCTCCACGAGCTCCCGGGCCGTGGCCTCCGGCTCCCGGCTCCGGAGAAGGTCCAGGAGACGCTCGACCCCGAGCTCCTCGCTTCCGGGACCTTCGGCCTCCACGATCCCGTCGGTGAAGAAGACCAACAGGTCTCCGGGACGCACCTGGACGACCCCCCGCTCGTAGGCCGCGTCGGGAAGGGGTCCCAGGACCGGTCCTCCGGATTCCAGGAGACGAGCCTCGCCGTCGGCCCGGAGATGGAGGGGCGCCACGTGCCCGGCGTTCACGTAGATGAAGGTCCCGCTGGTCTCGAGCTCCCCGTAGAAGAGGGCCACGAACCGGCTGGTCAGAGTGCTCTGGTGAATGATCTCGTTGAGCCGCTCCACCGTCCTCACGATCTTGAAGTCCCGGGCCGTCCCCATCCGGAGGCCCATGTGGATGTCCCGGGTCTGGAGAGCCGCCGGGAGGCCGTGGCCCGAGACGTCGGCGATCGCGACCCCGAGGATCTTGTCGGTGACCCGGATCAGATCGAAGAAATCCCCTCCGACGCTCTCCATGGGTTCCACCCGACCCGCGATCTCGAAGGGGGCGAAGTCCGGCATCCTCCGGGGGAGGATCGAGGACTGGATCTTCCGGGCTTCCCGAAAGACCTCGACCATCCGTTCCTGGCGGATCTTCTGGTTGATCGCGTGCCGGAGGATCTGCAGCGAGAACACGACGTCTTCCCGGTCGGCGCCGGGCGCGACGTTGAAGGCGAGGATGTAGACACCGTCTCCAACCTCGACGCAGGCGAATTCCTGGACCCCCAGCTCCTCCTCGAGCTCGGTGTCCACCCCGGGGGCATCCGGGGCCATGAATACGGCCCCCTCCTGGAGACAGGCGTCGATGGGGGGATAGGTCCGGGGAACGGTGAGTCCGGGCTCCACCGACTTCGCGTCTCCGAAGGTGCCCCGGAGGACGTACTCCTGACCCCGACGCCGGTAGACTCGACCTCCCCAGATGCCCAGCTCCTCCCGGAAGGCGGCGATGATTCCTTCGATGACGGTCCGGATCGTGGCCTCGATATCGTCTGCCCTCTCGATGGCATCGACCAGGTGCTCCACCTTCTTCATGAGCTCCCGGTAGTCGACAGCGGGGCCGCGGGTCTGGACAGCGGTCATGGATCGATTCCGATCGGTTTTCGGGGGGGCATGGAGCCGCCCGTGGACGGGTGGCGACGCGAGGAAAATGATCTTATCGTGGGCGAACGACGAGAACAACGGCAAGCCGGTCTCCGAGATCGCCTCCGGTTTCCGATCCTCCGCCGTTCCGGACGCCTGCACCCCCATCAGGGAGTCTTCGGCCCTGGCCCCGGTCCGGGTCGCTTCGCCCCGCTGAGCGGAACGGGACACACTGAGTAGAATCCGGAGCCGTGAGAGTACGACGAGCGGTCTGGATCCTCGCCCTGGCCTGTCTGGCCGCGGCTCCCCCGGACGGCATCGATCCCGGTCCACGAGTGAACCGGGAGGTGGCCAGGGCTCGGCGACACGTCCCGCAGATCGGTGTCCACGTCCTCGAAGTCGCCTCCGGTCGGGAGGTCTACTCCTTCCGGGCGGATCGATCCATGGTGCCCGCCTCGAACCAGAAGCTCCTCACCACGGCCGCGGCCCTGGACCGCCTCGGAGCCGGCTTTCTCTTCACCACCACCCTGGATCTCCGGGGCGAAGTGGACATCGGTGGCGCGCTCCACGGCGACCTCGCAGTCCAGGGTACCGGGGATCCCACGATCTCGGGTCGCTTCGAGAACGGAGATCCCTACGGCCTCTTCCGGCGGTGGGCCCGGGATCTGCGGCGACGAGGGATTCGCCGGATCACCGGAAGCCTCTATCTCGACCACGAGCTCTACGACGACGAGAGATTTCATCCCGCCTGGCCCGAGGACCAGCAGATGTGGTGGTACGGGGCCCCCGTCGATGCCCTCTCCTTCAACGACAACTGTCAGCTTCTCCGGGTCTGGGGAGGAGCTCGCCCCGGACGCCCCGCCGTCGTCGATCTGATTCCCCGCGTGGAGCTCCTGGACGTCCGGAACGGCCTCGTCACCGTTCCCCGACGAGACGCCCATCGGTGGCGGGTGCATCGGAATCCCGGGTCCACGGTCCTGGAGCTGGACGGGAGGGTCCTGGACCGGGGCCCTCCCCGGGAAGTCTGGGTCACGGTGGAGAATCCCGTCCTCTACTTCGGACGGGCCCTCCGGTCGGCTCTCGGCGAGGAGGGGATCGACCTCCAGGGGGAGATCCGCCCGGTCGAAGGCCTCCCCGGCTCCGACTGGACCCGGGTGAGAGTTCACCAGCGACCCCTGATCGACATCCTGGACGTGGCGAACAAGCGGAGCCAGAACCTCTACGCGGAGAGCCTGTTCAAGCGCCTCGGGGCCGAGCTCTGCCACCGGGGGAGCTGGAGGGCAGGGGCCCGGGCGGTCGAAGGGTTCCTCACCGACCGCATGAGTTGGTCGATGGAGGAGATCCGCATCTCCGACGGGTCGGGTCTCTCCCGGGAGAACAGGATCGCTCCCCGGCAGCTCACCGAGCTGCTCCGCTCCATGTTCCTCCACCCCGCAGGTCTCGAGTTCGTCCGCAGCCTCCCCTTCAGCGGAGAGGAGGAGGGGAGCCTGAGGGACCGGCTCGAGAATCCGCCGTACCGGGCGAACGTCTTCGCCAAGACCGGGACCCTCCGCGGCGTCTCCGCCCTCTCGGGGTTCGCGAAGGGACGATCCGGAAGGATCTACGCCTTCTCCATCCTGACCAACCGGGGTCCGGTATGGAGGGCCCGGAGTGGCCAGGACGAGATCGTGAAGGCGCTGATCGACCACGGATGACCCACGAGGACTCCCGATACTGCATCCGACCTCGGGTATCCTTCCCCGGGCATCGAGAACCGACACTTGGCGGAGAGCCGATCCGCCGGAGGGATGGAAGACCATGTCGTGGATCAGTCTCCTGGGACTCCTCGCGCTCCTGGGAATCGCCTGGGCGCTCTCCTACCACAAGACCCGGATCCCCTGGCCGACCGTCTTCTGGGGGTTGGGCCTCCAGTTCCTCTTCGCCCTGATCATCCTCCGGGAGGACTGGCTGAGCTATCTGGGGATGGGGATCTTCGCTCTCCTCCTGATCGTCTACATACGGGCCCGGGCCGGGGATGCCCCCGTCGCCATCGGGATTTGGGTCGGCGGCTCGGCCCTCCTCGCGGGCTTCGGAGTCTGGCTGCTGCCGGGCATCCTCTCCTGGGCTCTGGTGGCCCTGCTGGCCCTCCTCCTGGTCCAGGCCCGTTGGAGCCTCCATCCCCGGATCGGTTCCGTCGGGGCCGTCGTTCTCGTGGCCCTGGGATTCGCCTTCCTGGTCTCCCGGGGAATCACGGGACAGGCCGTCTTCTCCTCCTTCAGCGACAAGGTGGCCGAGTTCCTGAGCCTCTCGGACTACGGAGCCGAGTTCCTCTTCGGGAACCTGGCCGATCCCCAGTACTTCTTCCCCGGGGAGGAGGCCGCCTGGCCGGGATTCGGGTTCCTGTTCGCCTTCAAGGTTCTCCCCACCATCATCTTCTTCGCTGCCTTCATGGCCGTCCTCTACTACCTGGGCATCGTGCAGAAGGTGATCGAGGCCATGAGCCGTTTCATGCGCTGGACCATCCGGACCAGCGGCGCCGAGACCCTCTCCTGCAGCGCCAACATCTTCGTGGGACAGACCGAGGCCCCGCTCCTGATCAAACCGTTCCTACCGGGAATGACCCGCTCGGAGCTTCTGACCATCATGGTGGGGGGGTTCGCCACCATCGCCGGAGGCGTCCTGGCCGGGTACATCGCCTTCGGGGTCCCGGCCGGACACCTGGTGGCGGCCAGCGTGATGTCGGCTCCGGCGGCCCTGGTGCTGGGGAAGCTGATCTATCCCGAGACCGAACACTCCGAGACGGCCGGAGACGTGGAGATTCCGGAGATCGAGAGCGGCGACAACCTGATCGAGGCGGCCTCCATCGGGGTCACCGACGGTCTGAAGCTCGCGGTGAACGTCGGAGCCATGCTGATCGGATTCATCGCGCTGATCGCCGTCGTGGACGTGGCCCTGAACTGGATGGATTCCATCGTCGACGGACGCTGGCTCGGCGGTGAGCACTACACCTACCAGGCGGTGGGCCTGACTCCCGCCACGGGGGAGTTCGCAGGGTTCTTCCCCGGCTCGCTCCAGACCCTCTTCGGGACCATCCTGAGCCCCCTGGCCTTCCTGATGGGAGTGCCCTGGGAGGACGCCGACCTGGTGGGAAACCTCCTGGGGATCAAGCTCTCACTCAACGAGTTCGTGGCCTACGGGACCCTGGGGACCTACATCGAGCGGGGGGCGCTGTCGCCCCGAGCGATCACCATCTCCACCTACGCGTTGTGTGGATTCGCCAACTTCGCCTCCATCGGAATCCAGATCGGAGGGATCAGCGCCCTGGCCCCGACCCGGAAGTCGGAGCTGGCGGCCCTGGGGCTCAAGGCGATGTTCGGAGGGGCCCTGGCCTCCTGGACCACCGCTACCATCGCGGGAATCCTGGTCTGACCCGCGATCCCCCGGAGGGCCGGGACCCGAAGACCCCTCCCGGAATCGGGTTCTACTGCTGGCGCTTCAGGTAGCGGAGGACCTCGGAGTCGGTGGAGAGGATCAGGGTGTCGTCGGAGTCCAGGATCTGCTCGTAGGTCTCCAGGCTCTTGACGAACCGGTAGAGATTCTCGTCCGCGCCGTAGGCCTCGGCGTAGATCCGGGTGGACTCGGCCTCTCCCTCTCCCTTGATCTCCTGAGCCCGTCGGTACGACTCGGACTCGATCCGCTGGCGCTCCTGGCGGGTCCCGCCGGCGATCTCCGCCCGCTTCCCCTCTCCCTGGGCCCGGTACCGCTCGGCCAACCGCTCCTGCTGGGAGACCATCCGCCGGTAGACCTCCTTCTCCACCTGCTCCGTGTAGTCGATCCGCTTGATCCGCAGGTCCACCAGGGCGATCCCCAGATCCAGCTCCTCGAGCTTCCGCTCGCAAATCTCGAAGATCTCCCGCCGGACCTCGAGACGCTGGCCCTCGGCCTCGGCCTCGCTGCTCACGGGCAGGTCGGCCTGGACCTGTTCCTCCACCGGCGGGGCTTCCTCCGCCTCGTCGGCGACGGGAACACCCTCACCGAACCCGATCCGGGCGCTCTCGAGCGGCTCGTCGGTGGTCCGGACCAGCTCCAGGAGGAAGTGTTCCGAGACCACGTCCCGGATGGAGCCGTTGAGGATGTCGTCCAGGCGGCTCTGGGCCCCCTGCTCGTCGCGGACGGCGTTGTAGAAGCGCTCGGCGTTCGTGATCCTCCACCGGGCGAAGCTGTCCACGTAGATGAACTTCGAGTCCTTGACCGGGATCCGCTCGGGATCACCGTCCCAGGCCAGGACCCGGGCGTCGAACTCCCGGACGTCGTCCAGGAGGGGAAGCTTGAAGTGGAGGCCCGGACCCACGGGATCGCCGTGGATCTTCCCCAGGCGGATGACGAGAGCGGTGCGGCCCTCCTGGACGACGAAGAAGCAGGAGAGGGCCACCAGGACGGCCACGAGGATCAAGATCGGTAGGGCGAAACGTCTCACGACCCACCCCCTTCCGCCGCGGGCTCCGGGGAGGGCGGCGACGGGCCGCCGGTCACCCGACCGGAGAGATCCAGCAGGGGAAGCATCCCCTCGAGCTCTTCGTCCACCACCAGGATCCGATCGGTCTGGGGGAGGGCCCGCTGCATCGACTCGAGATAGAGGCGCTGCCGGGTGACCGCCGGCGCCTTCCGGTACTCACCGAGCAGCAACCGGAAGCGCTCCGCCTCCCCTCGGGCCCGGTTAATCCGCTCGATCTTGTACCCCTCCGCCTCCGCGATCCGCTGTTTGGCCTCTCCCTCGACGCGAAAGATGATCTTGTTCCGCTCCTGGAGGGCCTCGTTGATCGCCCGCTCCATCTCCTGGAGCGCCCGGTTGACCTCCTCGAAGGAGTCCTTGACCGGATCCGGAGGGTGGGAGTCCTGGAGCTGAACCAGCTTGACGCTCACCCCGGCGCCGTACTCGTCGAGGATCTCCTGCATCCGGGTCCGCACCTTCTCCTCGATCTCGGCCCGGGCCGTCTTGATCACCCGGTCGAACCCGAGATCTCCCACCACGCCCCGCATCTCGGCCTCGGCCACGTCACGGATCGTTTCCGGCACCTCCCGGACCTCGAAGAGGAACTTGTAGGGATCCTCGATCCGGTACTGCACGACCCACTCCACGTCGGCGATGTTGGGGTCTCCGGTGAGCATGAGGGACTCGTCCTCGAATCCCTCCTTGGCGTACCGGGTCCGCTGGCCGGCCTCCACGGTCCGGAATCCGAACTCCTCCTTGAGCTGCCGCTGCACGGGAACGGGATGGACGTCGTCCACGAAGGGGATCTTCAGGTGGGGGCCCGGTTCGGTGGTCCCGACGTACTTGCCGAACCGGAGGACGACTCCCTCCTCGTACGGAGCGATCTGGTAGTAGCTCTCGAAGACCAGGACCCCGAGGAGGATCGCCACCACCAGGTAGATCAGCCCCTGACCCGATCCCCGGGGGAGGTTCGGGAGCTCGGGGAACTCGACCAGGCTGCCGGAGGGTCCGTTACCACGTGCCATGGCGCGCAGGCTATCAGCGCCGGTTCCTGCTGGCCAGCCGGATTCACCAGCCGCGGCTCAGCCCGGAGCCTTCGCGAAAATCAAACAGCCTGACATGCCGGTGGCGTGGCTTCCGGCTTCACGAGAAGGGAAAGGAGACCACCGTTCGATCGGTCTCGCCGGGCCCTTCGGGTCCGAGCTCCGGGAGTGTCAAAGGATAGCCCCGGCTATTCTTCGGCCATGGCGACCCTGGAGCTCCCTCCCCTCGTGCGACGCCTCCGCCCCCACCTTCTGGACACCCGGAGCGTCTGGCTCGTCGGCGGAGCGGTACGGGACCAGCTCCTGGGCCGGGAGGTGAAGGACGTCGACCTGACGGTTCCGGAGGGTGCCCTGGCCCTGGGCTCTGAGCTCGCCCGGGCTCTGGAGGCGGGGTTCGTGCCCCTGGACGAGGAGCGGGGATGCGCCCGGGTGGTTCTCCCGGACGACCGGGGAATCGTCGACATCACCGACTTCCGGGGCCCGACCCTGGAAGCGGACCTCGAGCACCGGGACTTCACGGTGAACGCTCTGGCCGCGCCCCTGGATCCTCCCCACGAGATCGTCGATCCTCTCGGGGGGCTCGGAGATCTCTCCAGGCGTCGTCTCCGGGCGCCCGCACCGGCTGTCTTCTCCGACGATCCCCTCCGGGGTTTGCGGGGAGTCCGACTGGCGGCCGAGCTCCGCTTCCGTCTCGGAGCCGAGACCCGCCGCTGGATCCGCCGTTTCGCCTCCCGGCTGTCGGAGGGGGGGGGGGGGGGGATCCGGGACGAGCTGTTCCGGACCCTCCTCACCCCGAACCCTGGCCGTGCCGTCCGATCCCTCCGGGATCTCCGGCTCCTGCCGGTCTCCCTGCCGGAGCTCGAGCCGGCGGCCGGTGGCTCGAAACGACTGGGACGATGGGACCGGGCGGAGAGGGAGATCCTGACAGGCCGTGCCGAGATCCCACCGGACCTTACCGAGGCGGTCGTGGAGAGGCTCGAGGCGACGATCGCGTCCGGGAGGCCCCGCCGGGGTCTGGTGCGGATGGCGGTCCTCCTGGAGGGCTCGGGGCGGAGCTCCCTGGAGTCGGCCCTGGAGCGCCTCCGGTTCGGACGCAAGGAGATCGCCTGGTCTCGACGTTTCCTGGCTGGGCTTCCGAGCCTCCGGGAGCTCGAGGAGAGGTGGACGGATCTCGAAATCCACCGTTTCTACCGCCGGAGCCAAGGGGCCGGAGTCGAGACGGCCCTGGTCGCCCACTTCCTGGACGGACTCCCGAGGGAGGAGCTCCTCCGACTCCTGGACGCCCGGTTCCGTCGTCGGGAACAGATCGTGGACCCGGATCCCCTGGTGACGGGCCGCGACCTGACGTCGATCCTGCAGATCCCTCCCGGCCCCAGGATCGGAGAGCTCCTGGAGCGGCTCCGGGAGGCCCGGGTCACGGGGGAGGTCGAGACCAGGGAGCAGGCCCTGGATCTCGCCAGGCACATGCTGGCCACCGCGTAAAATCCCCCCCATGCCTCCCCGCTTCGACGACGAGCGCTCCCGGCTCGAAGTCTCGGTCGCCGACCTGATCGACCGGGATCTCCTGGGGAGCATCGGCTTCGGAAACCGGGGAGGGTACGAGCGGATGTGGCTCGGTCAGGCCATCCACAGCCGGTACCAGGGGGACGCCGAAGCCGACGACGCCACCTACCGCCGGGAGGTCGCGGTCCGCCACGAGATGATCCACCGGGGTTGGGAGATCGTGATCCGGGGGCGAATCGACGGTCTCCGGCGGGACTCCGACGGCAGCCTGGTGGTGGAGGAGATCAAGTCCGTCCGCCGGGGAGGACGCCTCTCCCCCGCCGCCCGGGAGGTCTACCAGAGACAGGCGCTCCTCTACGCCTGGATCGTGAAGCGGGAACGGGACCTTCCGGTGCGTGCAGAGCTGGTTCTGATCGAGATCGGGAGCGACGCCGTGGAGCGGGAGGAGCTCGAGACCTCCTGGAAGGGCCTGGAGGCCGCCGTCCGGCGAAGGCTCTCCTCCCTGATCCGAGACCACGAGAACAAGCGCCGGGCGGCGGAGAAGCGCCGCCGGGCGGCCCTCGAGCTCGAGTTCCCCTATCCCGAGGTCCGACCCGGCCAGGAGGAGATCGTGGAGGCGGTGAGCACGGCGATGGAGCAGAGGGAACACCTCCTCATCGAAGCCCCAACCGGAATCGGCAAGACGGTGGCCGCCCTCTATCCCGCCCTCCGATACGCCCTGGCCCACGACAAGCGGGTCTTCGTCCTCACCGCGAAGAACCTCCAGCAGGAGATGTCCATGGAGGTCCTGGAGCTCCTGAACCGGGAAGAGGCCTTTCACTCGCTCCGGGTCCGGGCCAAGGCCCGCATGTGCGCCAACGGGGAGGTGATCTGCCACGAGGAGTACTGCCCCTACGCCCGGGATTACTACGCGAAGTTGAAGTCCGGTGGCCTGGTTCCGGCTCTTCTGGAGGAGCATCCCACGCTCGATCCGGACACCATCTTCCGTCGGGCCGAGGGCGAGGAGGTCTGCCCCTTCGAGGTGAGCCTGGATCTGTCCCGCCGGGTCCAGGTCGTCGTCTGTGACTACAACTACGCCTTCGACCCCTATGTGGGACTGTCGGATTTCTCCGACGAGGCCGATCTCTCCGACCTGATCCTGATCGTCGACGAAATCCACAACCTGGTGGAGAGGGGCCGAGGGTATTACAGCCCCTCCCTGACCACCGAGCAGGCCCGGCGGGTGGCCTCGGAGATGGGCCGCAAGGGCACCGCCGTGGCGAAAGTCCTGGCCGAGCTCGCCCTGGACCTGAGGGGACTGATCGAGGAGGTGGCAGAGGAGACTCTCTCCCCCCCGGGAACGGGTCCGGGCAGCCGGGCCAGCGAAACGCCCCTGCCGGAGGAGCGGATCTGGGAGCTGCGCCCCCGGTTCGACGAGGCCTTCGTCGACTACCTGGAATACCAGCGGGAGAACAAGGCCTTCCGGGCCGACGATCCCTTCGTCGAGCTCTACTTCGATTTCCTCCGGTTCGTCAACGCCATGATCCTCGTGGAGGACTCCAGCTTCAGCACCCTCATCTCCCGAGAGGGAAAGGAGAGTCGACTCCGGATCCTGTGCAAAGATCCGAGCCCCTTCCTGGGCCGCATCCTCCAGCGGGCCCACTCCGCTGTCGGACTCTCGGCCACCCTGTCTCCGACGGAGTTCTACCGGGATCTCCTGGGATTCGAGCCCCACCGGACGGTGGATCTCCGGGTCCCGAACCCGTTCCCCGACGAGAACCGCTGCGTGGTCCTGGATCCGACCGTGGAGACCACGTACCGACAGCGCTCCCGGGCCGCTCCCCGGATCGCGGAGCGGCTGGCCGCCTTCGCCGACGCCGTGCCCGGGAACTGTCTCGTCCTCTTCTCGAGCTACTCCTTCCTGGCCGAGATGGCCGAGCTCACCAAGCCGAGCTCCAAACGAGTCCTCGTCCAGCAGAGGACCGACGGCAGCCGGGCCCGGCAGGAGATCCTGGAGACTCTCCGGAGTGCCATGTTCCGCGACATCCTCCTGCTGGCGGTGGCCGGCGGGGTCTTCGCCGAGGGCGTCGATTACCCCGGAGAGATCCTCCAGGGCGTGGCCGTCGTGGGCCCCTGTCTTCCGGCCGTGACCCTGGAGAGGGAGCTCCTGAGAGACTACTACCAGGAGCGCTTCGAGCGGGGCTTCGAGTACGCCTACGTCGTCCCCGGCATGACCCGGGTCGTCCAGGCCGCCGGCCGGCTTCTGAGGAGCCCCGAGGACCGGGGCGTGATCACGCTCCTGGGTCGCCGCTTCCTCTCCATGCCCTATCGACGGTACCTGCCCGAGGACTGGCTCCCGCCGGAGGGAGCCGACGAGCTCTTGGACGAGCCGGGGAGGGCCGCGAGCCGCTTCTTCCGAGGGACGGCGGGGGCCTGATCCCGGAACCCGCCGGCCCGGCCAAACGGTTCGGGGCCCGGATCCGTACACATCAGTGAACAGGGACGAGAAACAAGCTCCGACTCCCTCCTTGGTCGCCCCGCCGGACTTTCCGGCGGGGCGTTCTTTTCGACCCACAACCTCCCCCCAGCCCCTCCCGAAAGCTCCCGGCGTTCTGACCCGCAGGGCCGGGCCAAGGCCATCGAACGGGAAA
>JAWVZJ010000004.1:0-26793 GCA_033722255.1 Thermoanaerobaculia bacterium
GCTCCCTGAGGAGCCCTCTACACCGAAGTACTTCGACGAATTCGTTACCTCCTTCGCCGCCCCGATTGCTACCGGCTGGAGCGACCAGATGCCGGGTGGGAATTCCACCCACTGAGAAACGCCGACTTTCACGGCGTACTGAGAAATCCAGGCTAACCCTCTTCCGTACCGCTTCGTCCGCGCCGGCGATCGGTCCGACTCGAAGCTCGCCGGCGGTCCCGGTCCAATAGAGCTCGGAGGGCATCCATCGACCTCGCATCGTCCGGAGCCCGGTCGCGTCCCGGGAACGGGTCCGATCTCCCGACCGCGGGGCCGCCGGGCACCCGGGAGCGAGGAGAGTAGACGCGGGGACCCCCGGGGTGATCCGAGGCGCTCGCGGCCCCATCGCTCGCGATCCCGCTTTTCTCACCCTGCTGCCGTTCGGTGTCTCGCTGGACCCGGGGTGGTACCCGGCTCCCTGCCTCCCCACGCACCGAGCACTGACTCACGGCCTCCGGGTCGCGAACCTCGTGTCTCCCGGCATCTTCCACCTCACGGGACCAACCGTCGTGAAACATCCCGTTCTCTCGGCTCGCCGGACGCGAGAGCTCCTCCTCAATGGACCGTCTCCGACGCCCCGGGTTCCTCCTCGGCCGGCTCGTCCCCCTCCTCGTCCTCCTCCTCCACGATCTTCGCCACAGCCATCAACCGGTCGTCCTCTCCCAGGTCCATCACCTTGACCCCCATGGTGGCCCGGCCGATGGTCCGGATCCCGGTCACCGAGGTCCGTAGGATCTGACCGCCCTGGCTGATCAGCACCAGGCCGTCGTCGGGATCCACCTGCCGGACGGCGATGACCTCCCCGGTTTTGTCGCTCACCTTGCAATTGATGATTCCCTTCCCTCCCCGGCTCTGGCTCCGATACTCCTCCAGCGCCGTCCGCTTCCCGTAGCCACGGGCGGTGAGGGTGAGGATCTCCCCCTCGTCGTCCAAGGCGGCCGCGGAGACGACCCGGTCGTTCTCCCGACGCCGGATTCCCCGGACTCCCCGGGCGACCCGGCCCATGGCCCGGACATCGGTCTCGGGGAACCGGATGGAGTACCCCGCGGCCGTGGCCAGGAAGATGTCCCGGGAGCCGTCGGTGAGCCGTACGGACAGGAGCCGGTCGTCCTCGTCGATGTTCAGGGCGATGATGCCGCCGGCACGGGGGTTCGAGTAGGCCGCCAACTCCGTCTTCTTGACCACCCCTTTCTCCGTGGCGAAAAGGAGGTATTGGTCCTCGTCGAACTCCCGGACGGCCAGGGTCGTGGCCACCGTGTCGTCCCGTTCCAGCTCCAGGAGATTGACGATCGCTTTCCCCTTCGCCGCCGGCGAGAGCTCCGGAATTTGATGGACCTTCAACCAGTGGATCTTGCCCCGGCTGGTGAAGACCAGGACGTAGCTGTGGGTCGTGGCCACGAAGAGGTCCTCGACCACGTCGTCCTCCTTGGTGAGCATCCCCCGGCGGCCCTTCCCGCCCCGCCGCTGCTCTCGGTAGGTGTCCAGGGCCGATCGCTTGATGTAGCCGGAGTTGCTCACCGTCACCACCATCGGCTCGTCGGCGATCAGATCCTCGATCGTCAGGTCTCCGGAGGCCGGAAGGATGTCGGTGCGTCGTTCGTCCGCGTACCGGTCCCGAATCTCCGAAAGCTCTCCCCGGATCTCCTCCAGGACGAGGCGATCGGAGCCCAGGATCGCCCGGAGGCGTTCGATCAACTCCATCAGCTCTCGATACTCCTCCACCACCCTTTCCCGTTCCAGCCCCGTGAGCTTCTGAAGCCTCATGTCCAGGATGGCCTGGGCCTGGACGTCGGTGAGAGAAAAGTCGCCCATCAACCGGTCCTTGGCCTCGGCCGGGGTGCGGCTCGACCGAATGGTGGCGATGATCTCGTCCAGGTGATCGAGGGCCTTCAGGATCCCCTCCAGGACGTGGGCCCTCTCCTCCGCCTTCCGGAGATCGTACCGGGTGCGGCGGATCACCACCGTTCGACGGTGGTTCAGGAAGTGCTCGAGGATTTCCTTCAGCGTCAGGACCTTCGGTTGCTGGTCCACGATGGCCAGCATGTTCATCCCGAAGGAGCTCTGGAGAGGCGTCATCTTGTAGAGCTGGTTCAGGACGACCTCTCCCACCTCGCCCTTCCGGAGCTCCACCACGATCCGGATCCCTTCCCGGTCGCTCTCGTCCCGCAGGTCCGTGATCCCCTCCACCTTCTTGGCCTTGACGAGATCCGCGATCTTCTCCACCAGCTTGGCCTTGTTCACCTGGTACGGAAGCTCGGTGACCACGATCTGCTGGCGGTCTCCCTTTTCCATCGGCTCTACCCGGGCTTCCGCCCGCATCTTGATCGTCCCCCGTCCCGTGGCGTAGGCGAGATGGATCCCGTCGATCCCGTGGATCGTGCCCCCGGTCGGGAAGTCCGGTCCCGGAAGGACCTCCAGGAGCTCTTCCAGGGTGGCGTCCGGGTTTCTGCTCAGGAGGTGCAACGCGTCGACGAGCTCCCCCAGGTTGTGGGGAGGGATGTTGGTGGCCATCCCGACGGCGATTCCCGCACTCCCGTTCATCAACAGATTGGGGACCCCGGCCGGGAGCACCTCGGGCTCCATTTCGGTCCCGTCGTAGTTCGGAGCCCAGTCCACCGTCTCCTTGTCGATGTCCCTGCCGAGCATCTCTTCGGCCAGAGACTCCAGGCGGACCTCTGTGTACCGCATGGCGGCGGGATTGTCTCCGTCGATCGAGCCGAAGTTCCCCTGCCCGTCGACGAGGGGATGACGCATGGAAAAGTCCTGGGCCATCCGGACCACGGTGTCGTAGATCGCCGAATCCCCGTGCGGGTGGTATTTCCCCATCACGTCGCCCACGATCCGGGCCGATTTCTTGTAGGCGCGGCCCGAGCGGTTCCCTCCCTCCCACATGCCGTACAGGACTCGCCGGTGAACCGGCTTGAGACCGTCACGGACGTCGGGGAGCGCCCGGCCGATGATCACGCTCATGGCGTAGTCGAGGTAGGAGCGTTTCATCTCCTCCTCGATGTCGACCGGGAACAGAGTGCTGGGGTCTCGGGGCTCGTCAGTCATCGCGTAGATCTCTCACGGGGTTCGAAGGTCCTCGTCGGCCTCGGGGCAAGCTCCGCCGATCACACGTCCAGGTTCTTCACGTCCAGGGCGTTGTCTTGGATGAACTCTCGTCGCGGCTGGACCCGGTCCCCCATCAGCACGGTGAAGATCTCGTCGGCGGCGACGGCGTCCTCGATCCGGACCCGCAAGAGACGTCTTTGGGCCGGGTCCATCGTCGTCTCCCAGAGCTGATTCGGATTCATCTCTCCCAGACCCTTGTATCGCTGGATGGAGAGACCCTTGGTCCCTCGCTCGAAGAGGTCCTCCAGGGCTTGCTCCAGCTCCTCGAACTCGGTCTCCTCGTCCCCGTCCATCACCGTAAACCGCGTACCGTGGAGAGCCTCGAGCCCTTCCCGGTTCCGGGACATCCGCGTGAACTCCGCCGTGGAGACCAGATCCCAGT
This sequence comes from Thermoanaerobaculia bacterium, assembly GCA_033722255.1. Lineage (GTDB taxonomy): Bacteria > Acidobacteriota > Thermoanaerobaculia > Multivoradales > JAIOJS01 > JAWVZJ01. The sequence goes on from JAWVZJ010000004.1 coordinate 3,536, forward strand.
CGATCCGGACCTCCCGGTCGACCCCGTACCGGCGGTGCACGAAGGAGATGGTTCGGGTCCCGTGCTCCACGTCCCGGGTGACCTCGACCCGACGAAATCCCTTCTGATCCAGGACCTTGGCCACCTGCTCCACCCGTTCGTCGTCCTGGAGGGTCTCCTTTCCCCTCAGACCCTCTCGAAGGGCGACCTCCAGGGCCTCCTTGGGATACCCCCGGGCCACCAAACGATCCAGGCTCTGACGGAACAGCTCCAACCGCTCCAGGAAACGGCCGAGACGAGCCTTCTCGAATCGAGTCACCTCCCCCTCGGAGTCCTCCATCTCTACCGCCCAGCTTCCCTCGATCCGGTCGATGAGGAATCGGCGGTACTCCTTCTCGTCCTTCAGATAGGTCTCCTTCCTCCCCTTCTGGACCTTGAACAGGGGCGGCTGGGCGATGTAGAGGTGGCCCCGCTCCACCAGCTCCGGCATCTGACGAAAGAAGAAGGTCAGAATCAGGGTCCGGATGTGGCTTCCGTCCACGTCCGCATCGCACATGATGATCAGCTTGTGATACCGGAGCCGGGCGATGTCGAAGTCGTCCTTGCCGATTCCCGTTCCCAGGGCGGCGATGATGGTCTTGATCTCGTCGGAGGAGAGGACCTTGTCGAAACGGGCCTTCTCCACGTTGAGGATCTTGCCCCGGAGCGGAAGGATCGCCTGGAACCGTCGGTCTCTTCCCTGCTTGGCCGATCCTCCGGCCGAGTCTCCCTCCACCAGGAAAAGTTCCGCCACCTCCGGGTCCTTGGCGGAACAGTCGGCGAGCTTTCCCGGCAGGTTCGAGGACTCCAGAGCCCCTTTCCTCCGGGTGAGCTCCCGGGCCTTCCGGGCCGCCTCCCGGGCCCGGGCGGCGTCGATCGCCTTGGCGATGATCCGGCGGGCGTCCCCGGGATTCTCCTCCAGGTAGATGGAGAGCTTCTCGTTGATCACCTGCTCCACCCATCCCTTGATCTCCGAGGAGACGAGCTTCTCCTTGGTCTGGGACGAGAACTTGGGATCCTTGATCTTCACCGAGACGACGGCGGTCACACCCTCCCGGATGTCGTCTCCCGAGAGATTCTTGTCCAGATCCTTCAGGAGATTGTTCTCGTGGGCGTAGGCGTTGAAGGTACGGGTCAGGGCGGCCTTGAATCCCGAGAGGTGTGCCCCCCCGTCCCGGTTATTGATGGTGTTCGTAAAACAGTAGATCTGCTCCTGATAGCCGTCGTTCCACTGGATCGCGATCTCCGCCGTCTCCTCCCCCTCCTCGTCTTCCCGGGTCGCTTCCAGGTGCACCGGGGCTTCGTGCAAGGGATTCTTGTTGCGGTTGAGATGCTGGACGAAGCTGGCGATCCCCCCCTCGTAACGGAAGCGGGCCCGACGCTCGGTGCGCTCGTCGACGACCCGGACCTCGACCCCCGTGTTGAGAAAGGAGAGTTCCCGGAGGCGCTGAGCCAGGGTGTCGTACTGGAATTCCAGGAGGGTGAAGATCTCCGGGTCGGGCCAGAACCGGATCTTGGTCCCGGTCCTGTCCGTCTCGCCCAGAGCCTCGATGGCGGCCTCGGGAAGTCCCTGACGGTAGACCTGGTACCAGACCTTTCCGTCCCGCTTGATCTCCAGCTCGAGCTTCTCCGACAGGGCGTTCACGACGGAGACGCCGACACCGTGGAGGCCACCGGAGACCTTGTACACGTTATGGTCGAACTTTCCCCCGGAGTGGAGCTCGGTCATGATCACCTCCGCCGCCGATCGACCCTCCGAGGCATGGTGGTCCACGGGGATCCCCCGCCCGTCGTCCTCCACGGTGACCGAGTTGTCCGTGTGGATCGTGACCTCCACCCGGGAGGCGTACCCCACCTGGGCTTCGTCGATGGCGTTGTCCACCAGCTCGAAAACCATGTGATGGAGTCCGGAGCCGTCGTCGGTGTCTCCGATGTACATTCCGGGCCGCTTGCGAACGGCCTCCAGACCCTTCAGAACCTTGATGCTCTCGGCGGTGTAACCGGTTTCGGGTTGGACCACGAATCAGCCTCCTGAACTCGACCAAGAATTCCATGTTCCTCCTGTCGCGGACGCTCCGCCCCCTCGACGATCGACGGCGCGAAAGCTCCTTGAGAATGCGCAGGAGGGGTCCCCGGAGGGACCCAGACATGTTACCACAACTTTCCCCGGGGAATCCAGGAACTAATCCTCTGAAAACAAAGAAATTCACGGAACGTCCCGAGACTCCGACGACAGGGTCTCCGGGGGCTCTCCCGTGCCTTTCCTGGCCTCCACCTCAGGCCTAGGAGCCCGTCTCTTTCTCACGGTGAATCCGTCCCTCCTCGACTCGCCACCGGACCGCCGGCTCGAGGGCCGACCAGACGCCCGGACGACTGGAGGTGGCGAACACCTGACGAGCCGGTTCGAAGGCGGGCCAGACCGCTTCCAACCGGCTCGCGTCGAGCTCGCTGTCCAGGTCGTCGAGGAGAAGGACCGGCTCCCGGCCGGCCCGAGAGAGGACCCTCCCCTCTGCCGCGACCAGCAACAGGCCCATCCCTTTTCGTTCTCCGGCGGAGGCGAGCCGATGCAACGAACGTCCTCGCCATCGAAACCTCAGCTTGTCCCGGTGGGGCCCCATCAAGGGTATTCCCCGCTCCCGCTCCCGATCGGAGGCCTTCTCCAGGGTCTCCCGGAGGGCCGCTTCCCCCTCCGCCGCCTCGGGAGGCGACGGGCGGTACAGGAGCTCCGGGGGAGGGCCCTCGAGATCCGTCTGGACCCGGGCCCACTGAAGAGCCTCCCGGAGTCGATCCACGTACTCCCGGCGCCTCTTAACGACATCGACTGCGGCTTCCGCCAACAGGTCGTTCCAACTGGCCAGTCCCCCTGTTCCACCCCGGGACAACAGCTCCCGCTTCTGTTCCAGCACCTTTCGATACCGGCGGAGAATTCCGAGATCGCCGGGGCGAGTCCCCACCACTCCCCGGTCCATGAGACGGCGACCCCTCTTCGGCTCGCCGGTCAGGATCTCGCCCGTGTCCGCGGTCCACACCACCACGGGCAGATGACGGAGATACTCCGTGACCCCCACCTCTTGTCCATCCACTGCCCGCCGTCGCGCTCCCGGCTCCCATCCGAGCTCCAGTCGATGACCGGAGTCCACGTCGAGTCGAAGAAACAGGGTCTCCTCTTCCAAATTCACACAATCGGAGAGCCGGGGGGTTCGGAAGCTCCGGGTGGTGGCGGCGACGTAGATCGCCTCCAGCACGCTCGTCTTCCCGGCTCCGTTCGGACCCAGGAGGAGATTCCGACCCTCGACCGGCTCCCAGGACTGGAAGACCAAGTTCCGGAATCCCCGAGCCTCGAGTCGCCGAATCAACGGGAAGTCCGGATCAAGGACGTAGGGCGATCCCCGGGAACGCCCTGCGTCCCGGGACACCCGGGGTCGGATGCGGTGGGTCGATCTCCTCGCCAGGGCCTCGCGAGGGCCGGGAACGTGACCGTCCGCTCCTGCCGCGCGAGCTCCTAGACATGCATCGGCATGATCACGCAGAGATAGCGGATCTCTTCCTCGCCCCCCTCCGGATATCCGACGCACTGGCTCTCGCCGTCCTTCAGCTCGAGGCGAACCCTGGGGCTCTCGGCGGCTCCCAGGAACTGACTCAGATAGTCCGGGTTCAGGCCTACCTTCACCGGGTCGTCGTCATACTCGCAGGGAACCGACTCCACCGCCTCTCCGACGTCGGGATTGGTGGCGGAGATCGTGAGCTCCCCCTCCTCGAAGGCCAGAAGGACTCCCCGGGACCGCTCTCCCGTGAGCAGCGCCACCCTCTGGACGGCCTCCTGGAACTGATCCCGTTCCAGGATCGGGCGCTTGTCCTGGTCCCGGGCGATCACCCGATCGTAATCCGGGAAGGTGCCCTCCAGGATCCGGCAGGTCAGCTCCCGGCGCCCGAACCGGAACGAGAGATGATGTTCGCTCCGGCGAAAGGAGAGGCTCTCCTCGGCGTCGTCGAATCGGAGGATCTCCTGGAGCGCCTTCCTCGGAATGAGGACCCCGTCCTGAGGAACGTGGACCCTGAAGGACGGCGCTCCCTCGTCGTTCCCCTCCTCCGGAGCGTCGATCTCGACCAGAGCCAGACGATGCCCGTCCGTCGCCACCATCTCCAACCCGCCCTCCCTCACCTTGAACAGAGCCCCGTTGAGCTGAAACCGGGACTCCTCGCTGGAGATCGCGAAGAAGATCTTGCTGATGAGGCCCTTCATGAGGGGGACCCCCAGATCGGCGGCAGGTCCGGTCTCCACCTCCGGGAGGGTCGGAAAGTTGTCCGCCTCCAGCCCCCTGATTCGGAAACGGGATCGGCCGGCGGCGATGTGGATCTGATGGGAGTCCGGATCCCGGGTCAGGTGGATTTCGGAATCTCCCAGGGCCCGGATAATGTCGGTGAACTTCTTGGCCTCGACGGCGATCGCACCCTCCGCCTGAATGTCCGCCGGACACTGGGTGGCCAGGGAGACGTCGAGGTCGGTGGCCGCCAGATGCAATGCATCCTCCCGGGCATCCACCAGCAGATGGGAGAGGATCGGTATCGTGCTTCGTCGTTCCACGATCCCCTGCAACAGGGTCAATTCGGCCAGAAGATCGTCACGTCGTAGTCGGATTTCCATCGCCCCTCCTAAGATACAGAACGGTCTGAGAGTATATCCCAGGAGTCCCTAATAGTAGTGGGTGTGGACGGAGTGGAAAACAGCCGGACGGGCCGCGAGGAAAGAGATTCGGCCTCCGCAGGGGGGTGTGGAGAATCTGTGGTCCGTCTGTGGAGGAATTGTGGAGAACAGGTCTTCCGCAGAAGGTCCGCAGCGCTTTCCACAAGTTTTCCCGGAGCTTGCGACGATTTCGGAGGGTGGCGGGAGAGAATTGGAACGCGGGTTTGTTGGCCGGCTCTATCCCAGGTAGAAGAGGTCTGCTCGGGCTGACGCCCCGCAGGGGGGATCGAGCCGTCAGCTCCGGAGGCGTCCGGCGGGGCAGCGTCGCGGATGGTTCAGCGAAAGTGTTCGATCATCCGGTCGAGGGTCCGCTCGAGCTCGGAGTCCTCTTTCTGGAGCTTTTCGATCTTGTCCACGGAGTACATCACGGTGGAGTGGTGTTTGTCGTTGAAGAGGCGGCCCACGTCGGGATAGGAGAGATCCGTGAGTTGTTTGATCAACCACATGGCCACCTGTCGGGGGAAGGCAACCATCTTCGCGTTCGACTTGCTCTTGATCTCTCGGACCTTCAGGCCGTAGTGATGGGCGACGAACTTGACGATTTCTCCCGGGGGAGTGGCTCGACCGGATTCGGAAACGAGATCCTTGAGGGTCTCTTTGGCCAACTCCACGGACAGGGGTTCCCCGGTGAACTCGGCGAAGGCGGCGACCCGGTTCAGCAACCCCTCCAGCTCCCGTACGTTCGACCGGACCTGCTGAGCCAGGAAATCGGCGACCTCGTCCGGAAGATCGAGCTCCTGGAGCTCGGCCTTCCGCCGGAGGATCACGATCTTCGTCTCCAGATCGGGAGGTTGGATGTCGGCGATGAGACCCCATTCGAAACGGCTCCGGAGCCGTTCTTCCAGAGCCGGAATGCTCCGAGGGGGCGCATCGGAGGACAGGACGATCTGTTTCTGGGAGGTGTACAGGGTGTTGAACGTGTGGAAAAACTCCTCCTGCGTCCTTTCCTTGTTGGCGAGGAACTGGATGTCGTCGATGGCCAGCACGTCGATATTCCGGTAGCGCTCCCGGAAGGCGTGCATCCGGTCGAACCGAATCGAGTTGATCAGCTCGTTGACGAACTGTTCCGCCGTCAGGTAGGCGAGAATCCGGCGGGGATGAGACCGTTGAATCTCGTGAGCGATGGCGTGAAGGAGATGGGTCTTTCCGAGGCCGACCCCGCCATAGAGGAAGAGGGGATTGTAGCTGCGGGACGGACTCTCGGCCACCGCTCGGGCCGCGGCGTGGGCGAACTGGTTGGAGTTCCCGACGACGAAGGCTTCGAATCGATACTTGGGGTTCAGGTCTGGGTTGGGAACGTCGACCTTCGATCCCCGGCTCTTCGACTCCTCGTCGTCCAGGGAGAAGAGGACTTCGAACTGGGGCCCCTTGAGGTCGGCGACGGCTCGATCCACCGCCGGTCGGTAACTTTGCTCCAGAGTATGGAGAAAATGGTCGTTGGGAGCGAGGAGGATCAGACGTTCGGCGTCCTCGTCCTGGACTTTCAGGGGCCGGAACCAGGTGGCGAACTCTTCGGGATCGAGCTCCTGTTCCAACTCGTGGCGCAGGCTGTTCCAGAGACTTTTACTCATTGATCAGGGCACAGAGATTCCACAGGTTTTCCACACGGTGTGGAAAAAATCGGACCTTTCGCTGCTCCGAATCTCGAAAGGGAGTTTCCCGGGGAGCGCGGAGGATCATACCATAGGCGAGGCGCTGCGCAAGGCCGGATCGACAACTGTAACATCACCAAAGAAACTCTTTGAACAGAGTACTTTAGCCCCATCATGACATCACAGGAGGAGACATTCGGGAACGAGGGGGAGAGGGAGCCCCGATCGGGGGATCCCGAGGCTCTTCTCGACTGGTACGCGGAGGTCGCTCGGGACCTGCCCTGGCGTGAGAGCGGGAAGGCCTATCGGGTGGTCGTGTCGGAATTCATGCTCCAGCAGACCCGGGTAGAAACGGTGCGTCCTCGTTATCGAGAGTTCCTCCAACAGTTTCCGACAGAGAAGGCGTTGGCCGAGGCCGAGGAGGAAGAGGTCCTCGCGGCCTGGTCGGGCCTCGGTTACTACCGGCGGGCTCGCCATCTGTGGCGCGCGGTACGGATCGTGGAGGAGCGGGGAGGTTGGCCCGAATCGGCAGAGGGGCTCCGGGAGCTGCCGGGGTTCGGAGAGTACACGGCAGCGGCCGTCGCGAGCATTGTCTTCGGAGAGGCGGTGGCGGTTCTCGACGGCAACGTGGAGCGGGTACTGAGTCGGTGGGTCGGGGCAGAGGGAAACCCGAAGCGAGCGGCCGTTCGTCGGCGTCTGCGCCGGGCAGCCCAGAGCTGGATCGACCCGGATCGACCCGGGGATTCGAACCAGGCGCTGATGGAGCTCGGAGCCACGGTCTGTAGGCCCAGAAATCCCGGATGTCCTGTCTGTCCCCTCCGAAAGGAGTGCCGGGCCAGGCGGGAAGGCCGGCCGGAGGACTATCCCCGAAAAGAAGGGAAACGGCCGACGGTGTCCATCGCGCTGCAGGCCGTGGTGTCGGAGACCGGGGGGAAGATCCTGCTCTTCCGACGGCCCGAGGATTCTTCTCTGCTGGCCGGTCTCTGGGAGCTCCCCTTGGTGGAGGCCGGAACGAGCGGCGAGACGGCCGTGCTGGAGGAGGCCCTGCGGGATCGATACGGCGGCTCGTGGTCCGTGTCGGAGAAAGTCGCCTCCGTCCGGCACGGGATCACCTACCGGCGGATGGAGGTGGAGATCCGACGAGGAGCGGTGGAGCTCGGTGACCACGAGAGGCGGGAGGGTCCCGACTGCCGCTGGGTAGATCCCCGGGAGCTCGGAAGCGTTCCCACGTCGTCCCTGGTCGGAAAGATCCTCGACGCCGTTGAGAAGGCGGAGGGTGCGATGTGAGCCCGACGAAGGCTCGGACCCTCCGGGACGGTCAGAGGTTTCCCCCCTGCCCGCCGGCCAGGATGAACCAACCCACGATCTTGTCGTCGATCTCTCGAAGCCGCTCGGCGACCATCTGACAGAGAATCTTCAGCAGGCGCAGGCTCGAGACCTTATGGATGTCCAAAAGCCCCTCCACGACATCCCTAGGAATGGCGAGGACGACGGCTCCCTTCTCGTGGGCCCGGGCCTCCGCCGATCGGGGAAGGTTGTCGATGAGGGCCATCTCCCCGAAGTAGTCTCCCCGTTCCATGAAGGCCAGAGCCTCCTCTCCGGCACCGGGGATGTTCTTGCTGATCCGGACCCGGCCGTCCAGGACGATGTACATGCGATCCCCTGGATCCCCCTCCCGGAAGAGAACCTCGTCCGGACCGTACTTCTTCTCCTTGGAGAGGCTGGCGAGGAAGTTGATCTCCATGGAGGAGAGCTTCTGCTCCTGGAAGAGATCTCTCTTTCGATCGAGGTCGATGCGGAAGGAGCCGGTGGGCTCGTCGACGTCGGAACCATCGAGGTCGCTGGAGGCGCCGGTCTCGGAGAAGAACCGGGAGAGGCGGTCGTTGGTGGACCGGAGCTTCTTCGAGAGACTGCGCCAGAAGGCCCAGTAGAGGGCGAGCTCGAACCGGGCATCCTTTTCGGCGTGCGTCTTCAGGGCCACGGGGTTCAACAGGAGGAGCTCGGAGGCCTCCCGGGTGATGGCGTCCACGGACCGGGGCTTCCGGTCGATGAAGGACGCTTCTCCGAAGAGCTCTCCGGGTTCCAGGACGGCGATGTTAAAGGACCCGTAGGACGTTTCTCGCTTGATCCGAATTCGCCCCTCGCGGATGACGTACGAATCGAAGGAGTCGTCCCCCTCCTGGAGGACGGTGACCCCTGCGGGGAATCGGACCTGGTTGGCGGAGGCGGCCAGGGCTTCGAGCTGCTCCTCCTGAAAGTGGTCGAAGACCGGGACGGTCCGGAGGTGATCGATCGGTTTGCTCATGGTGGGAGGAGGGTACCGTTCGTGGCGCTACGCTATCTTAGCGGCTGATCCGGGCAACCGCCCGGCCCAGGAGCTCGACAGCGGCGTCGGCCTGTTCTTCGGTGAGGGTCAGGGGCGGGAGGAGCTCGACCACCTCCCCCCTGTTTCCGGAGGGTAGAAGGAGGAGCCCTTCCCGGAGGGCGATCCGGGCCAGCTTGAAAGCCTCGTTTGGTCTCCCGAGATCCAGGCCCCAGAGGTGTCCCCGGCCTCGGACGGCCCGGATTCGACCGGGGAATCGACGTCGGAGGGCGGAGAGCCCCGACGCGAGCTGGCGTGAGCGGGCGGAGGTTCGGGGCGCTGCCAGGAGCTCGTCGAGGACCGCCAGGTTGGCCCGGGCCGCCGCACAGACGAGAGGATGAGCGAGGAAGGTTCCGGTGTGCAGCGCCTCACCCTGGCCGGGCCAGGCCGAGAGGAGCGAGGCGGGCCCGAGGACCAAACCCAAGGGAAGGCCTCCAGCGAGCCCCTTACCGGCACAGACCAGGTCGGGGATGACGTCGTGCTCGGTCACGGCCCAGAAGGATCCTGTCCTCCCGCCGCCGGTGAGGATCTCGTCGAGGATCAGGAGGGCTCCGTGGTCACTGGTGAGGCGGCGGACCGCGGGGAGCCAGTCGGGAGGAGGGAGACGGACACCGGCTCGGCCCTGGATCGGCTCCAGGATCACGGCGCCGATCTCCCCTTCGGCGAGGACGACCCCCAGGGCCTCCGGAGAGGAGCCCCAGGGCAATCGGTGCACCTCGGAGTGGAGGTGCTCGGCGAAGGGTTCCCGGAACCGAGATCGACCGGTGACGGCCAGGGCACCGAGGGTCGAGCCATGGTAACTCCCTTCGAAGGCCACGAGGCCCGGACGTCCGGTGACCAGGAGAGCGGTCTTGAGGGCGATCTCCACCGCGTCGGAGCCGGAGACGGCGAAGTAGACCCGGGCGTCGTCGAAGGGGGCCCGGGACCGGAGCTCCTCCGCCAGGGCGATCCGCTGCCGATGGGGATGGAGGTCGCCGAGTCCGTGGAGAAGACGTCCCGCCTGGCGACGGATCGTCTCCACCACTTCGGGATGGCGATGTCCGATGGTGGCGACGCCGAATCCCCCGGTGAGATCGAGATATCGGTTGTCGTCGACGTCCAGGACATTCGCTCCCACGGCCTCGACCCAGACAGGGGGACCGTTCCCCTCGCCGAGGATCGTGCCGGGGGCCTCGGAGGCGACGAGACGGCGAACGAGGCGACGGGCCCGGACCCCGGGGGGAGGGTTGGCGATCTCGGGGAGGAGATCTCCCCGAAGGAGCTTCGGCCGGTCGCCTCGCGGCACGGTTCAGATCTCCTGGCGGCCCCGGAAGGAGCGGGAGAGGGTCACCTCGTCGGTGTACTCGATGTCTCCACCCACGGGCATTCCGAAGGCCAGACGGGTGACGCGGACGGGATGAGAACGGAGCCGGCGGGCGAGGTACTGGGCCGTGGCCTCCCCTTCCACGTTCGGGTTGGTGGCCAGGATCACCTCCTCGACGCCCTGGAGCCGTTCGAGGAGGCCCCGGACGTCGATCTCGTCGGGACCGATGCCCTTCAGGGGTGAGAGGGCCCCCAGGAGCACGTGGTACCGGCCGTGATACTCGCCCGTCCGTTCGATCGGACCGATGTTGAAGGGCTCCTCGACCACGCAGATGCGATCCGCGTCCCGCTCGTCATCGGTGCAGAACCGACAGGGATCCTCCTCGGTGATGGCATTGCAGAGGGAGCAGTAGCCGAGACGCTCCTTGACCGCCAGGAGGGCGTCCGCCAGGGCCCGGGCCTCGGACTCCGGGGTCTTGAGGAGATGGTGTGCGAGCCGGGTCGCGGTCTTGGGGCCGACGCCCGGTAGACGGGACAGCTCCCGGGTCAGACGCTCGAGGGGTCCGGCCATGGAGGAGAGAGAGGGACAGCTCGGGGGTCGGTGCTCAGAACAGGCCGGGGACGGGCAGTCCCCCGGTCATGGAGCCCATGCTTTCCTGTAGGGCCTCGTCGACCTTCCGGGTGGCCTCGTTGACCGCGGCCATGACCAGATCCTGCAACATCTCGGTCTCCTCCGGGTCCATCACCTCTCGGTCGATGCTCACGGAGAGAAGCTCCTTGTGGCCGCTCATCCGGACGGTGACCATGCCTCCGCCGGCACTGGCTTCCACCTCCAGCTCGTCGAGCTCCTGCTTCATCTTGGCCTGCATCTGCTGGGCCTGCTTCATCAGCTTCTGGATGTTCATCGGATCAACCCTCGTCGTCTGCGTGTTCGGTTCGAATGGCTCCGTCGAAGATCTCCAGCACGCTCTGCAAGCCCGGGTGGTCGCTGTCGGGCTCGGCGCCTCCGGTGTTTTCCGCCGGCGGGATCCCGGGGGAGGACTCTCGACCGTCGACGAGCCGCCAGGTGGCATCCTCGCCGAAGGTCTCCCGGAGGGAGTCCTCTAGGGCCCGGCGGTTTCCCGAGCGCTCCAGCGCCTGGGGGAGCCAGGGATCGGCCGGGGGCCGGACGATGGTGAGAGTCCCGTCGGAAAAGGAGAGGTCCTGGGCTTCCGCGAGGTGGGCGGCCAGCATCTGACGATTGCTCCGAACGCTCTGGAGAAAGCCGCTCAGGGAGCCGCCGGTCGAGGGTCCGGACCGGTCTCCGCCCCGGGACCGCTCCTGCTTCGAGGGGGCGTCTCTGCCCGAGGCGGCTCCGAGTACCACCTCGGAGCCGCCGGCAGCGGACTTCCCGCCTCCCCGGTTCCCCGGGCCCGTCCCCCGGGGTTCCTTCCCGGACGAGGTCCCGGGATCCCGTCCGGCCTTGCCCGTCGTCGACCCGGATCCCAGAAGCTCCTCTACGGCCGTAAGACGGGGAAGCTCGGCGGCCCGGAGGAGCCCCAACTCCAGGGCGAGTCCCGGCGCCTCACTTCGGCGCACCATGTTCTCGCTGGCCAGCAGGTTCTGGAGAAGGCGGAGGAGATTCTCGTAGCCCGTGCTCTCCGCGAGCGCGGTCAGCCGGTCGGACTGCTCGTCCGGAAGATCCCGACCGGCCAGCTCGGAGCCCAGGGCGAGGTGCAATGCGTCGCGGACGTAGGTGAGGAGACCGGCGAAGAGCTGTCGGGGATCGCCTCCCCGGGTTTCCAGCTCCGCCAGCTCCTCGGTGACGGTGCGGCCGTCCCCGGCCAGCATGGCCGCCAGGAGGCGGTGGTAGAGATCCAGATCGAAGCTCCCCACGAGGCGGGCGGCCTCCTCGTCGGCGATGGTCCCGTTGCCGAAGGTGGCGAGCTGGTCGAGCAGGGCGACGGCGTCTCGCACGCTCCCTTCGCCCGCCCGGGCCACGAGATGGAGGGCGGAGGAGGAGACCTGGATCGACTCCGCCTCGGCGATCTCCCGGAGATACTCGGCCACGACTGGCACCGGAACCCGTCGGAACCGGTACTCCTGACAGCGGGAGAGAACCGTGGCGGGAACCGATTCGATCTCGGTGGTGGCGAAGATGAAGACCAGGTGGGGAGGCGGCTCCTCGATGATCTTCAGCAGGGCGTCGAAGGCCTGTCGGGAGAGCCGGTGGACCTCGTCCAGCACCACCACCTTGTATCGGTCCCGGGCCGGTCCGTAGCGGAGGCTTTCGGTGAGCTCCCGGACCTGCTCCACCTTGGAATACGTGGCCGCGTCCACCTCCAGGACGTCCAGGTCCGAGCCCGTGGTGATCTCCCGACAGGGGAGACACTCGTTGCACGGATCGGCCGCCGGGCCCCGCTCACAGTTCAGGGCCTTGGCCAGGATCCGGGCAGCGCTCGTCTTCCCGACCCCCCGGATCCCCGCGAAGAGGTAAGCCTGGGCGATCCGCCCCTCGGTCAGGGCGTTCCGAAGGGCCCGGACCACCGGCTCCTGGCCCACGAGGCTGGTGAAGTCCTGGGGACGCCACTTCCGGGCGAGGGCTTGATAGGCCATAAGGGAAAGGAGGAAGCACCCGCAACCGACGAAGGGTTCCGGCGAATCTGCGGCACCCGGCCGGGCACCTTATCGCTGCTCCCTTCCGGGCCTGACGAGGTTCGGTGTCGGCCGGTGCACAGGACCCGAACCCTTCGTCGACGGCGGGCGCCCCTTCATCCTACGTGGCCGACCCCGCTCTGTCCAGGCTCGGTCGGCGATCTCCCTCTTTCTCGGCGATTTGCGATCTGACGCTTCGTGCGTTACGATTGGCTCCCTTCGTCGGCCGCCGCGACGAGGGTTTCCCCCGATGCACGACGAGGCTTGGATGCGCTGGGAGCGATGGATGCGCTTGGCGCTCACCGAAGCGGACCGTGCCGCGGCGATGGACGAGGTGCCGGTAGGAGCCGTAGTGATTCGGGAGGAAGAGATCCTGGGTCGGGGTTACAACCGGCGGGAGGTGGACCAGGACCCCCTGGGCCATGCGGAGCTGATCGCCCTGCGGCAGGCCGCCGAAGGGCAGGGAAGCTGGCGCCTCTCCGGATGTACAATGATCGTGACCCTGGAACCGTGCGCGATGTGCGCCGGGGCCCTGGTCAACAGCCGGATCGACCGTGTCGTGTTCGGGGCTCGAGATCCCCGGGCGGGATACTGCGTGACGCTGGGACGGATCGTCCGGGATCCCCGTCTGAACCATCGCCTGGAGGTGGTGGAGGGAATCCTGGCCGAGGAGTGTGGAGAGATCCTGCGTCGGTTCTTCCGGCGTCTCCGGCGAAAAGCCGACTAGAGTTCTTTCAGATCGATGAAGTCGAATGGAGAGGTGACCGAGTGGCTTAAGGTGCACGCCTGGAAAGCGTGTGTAGGGGCAACTCTACCGAGGGTTCGAATCCCTCCCTCTCCGCCACACCGACGAAAGCGATCGTGGAGAGGTGCCGGAGTGGTCGAACGGGGCGGTCTCGAAAACCGTTGACCGTGCGAGCGGTCCGTGGGTTCGAATCCCACCCTCTCCGCCAAAAACACTCCGGGAGGCGAGCCCTTGCGGAGACCACCAGAGACACAAATTGCCCCGGTCCGGGGAGTTTCCGGGCCGGACCGACCGAAAGGAAGCGAGACATGAAGAGGACCTACCAGCCGAAGAATCGCCGTCGCAAGAAGAAGCACGGGTTCCGGGCCCGGATGCGGACCAAGGCCGGCCGCAAGATCATCAACCGACGGCGGCGCAAGGGCAGGAAGCGGCTCTCCGTTTGATCGCCGGGGACGAGTCGGCAGCCGAAGGTGCACACGAGCGTTTTCGCCCCGAGGATCGGATCCGGAAGCGGGCCGACTATCTCCGTTGCTACCATCGAGGTCGCCGACGCTCCGGGCGCCTGCTCCGGGCCCATGTCCACCCGAACCGCCTCGGACATCCCCGTCTGGGCATCACGGCCAGCCGACGGGTGGGGAACTCCGTCGTGCGCCATCGGGTGAAGCGCAGGTTGCGAGAGATCTACCGACGATGGCCCCGCCGCTCCGAGCTGCCCCCCCTGGACATCGTGTTCCACGTACTCCCCCCGGCGGCGGACGCCGGCTTCGGGGATCTGGCCACGGAAGCGGAGCGGCTCCTCCGGGGTCTGATCGACTCCCCGCGCTGAGGGCCGAGCTTCCCGACCCATGTCTGTTGCCCCCAAGCCTCCGAGGTTCCGGGATCCCGCCGTCGGCTCCAGCGGTCCGTTCTCGGGAGGCCGACGCCCGGGGTTGATGCGAAACCGCTCCCCCCTCCAGGCGGTCCTCGTCTCTCTTCTCGAGGCCTACAAACGATGGATCTCTCCGCTACTACCGCCCAGTTGCCGATTCGTCCCGACCTGCTCGGAGTACGCTCGACTGGCGATCGTTCGCCATGGTGTGGCGCGGGGGTTGGCCCGGGCCCTCGGTCGTCTGGCCCGATGCCACCCTCTCCACTCCGGGGGCGTCGACCTCCCGTGAGGGACGCGAGCCCGGAATCCTGAGGACCCCAGACGATGGACCAGCGGCGCTTCGTCATCTTTCTCCTCGTCTCCTTCCTCATTCTGGTGGGATGGGAGCTCCTCGTCCCGTCGCCTCCCGCGCCGTCCTCTCGTCGACAGCAGGAGGCGGAGCCCACGGCGGTGGAGGAGCAGGTGGAGACCCCCGGGGAGCGCTCCGAGGCCGAGGGCCCCTCCGAGACCGAAGACCCGGGGGGGGGCTCCCGCTCCGGCGGAGGAGGGCGCGGAGAGCTCCCCTTCCTTGGCGGAGCAGGAGCCGAACCGGGAGCGGATCGAGGCAGAGACCGAGACCGCGATCGCGGTCGAGACCGAGACGGCCCGGATCGAGCTCACGAACCGGGGCGCGCACCTCCGGAGCTATCGTCTCCGGGGATACTCGGACGACGAGGGAGGACCCCTGGATCTCGTCCGGCGGCGGCGGGAGGGTCCGTATCCCTTCGATCTCGTGGGACCGGACCTGGAGCCCCTGTTTCTGAACGAGGCTCTCTACCGGGTGGAGCGGAAAACCACCCGGGAAGGGCTCCAGGAGGTTCGGTTCCGGTACCGGGGCGAGGCGGGTGGCGCCGAGAAGATCTTCCGCTTCGGTCCCCGGGGAACGGTGGGGCTGGAGATCCGGACCGAGGGGATCGAGGGTTGGGGTCTGGTCCTGGGCCCGGGCCTGGCCAACCCGGACCCGGAGAGCATGAACGACCGGTTCGCCGGAAGGAAAGCCGTCTACGACCTGTCCGGAGATCTGGAGACCCTGAAGGGGCCGAAGGCGGACGAGCTCGGGACGGTGCCGGCGGCGGGACTCCGATTCGTGGGGCTCGAAGACACCTACTTCCTCACGGCGCTGATGCCCAGCGGCGGCTGGGAGAGGGCCCTCCTGCAGCCCGTGGCCCTGACGGAAGACGGCGAGGAGGGGGCCGGCCCCGAGGTCCGGTGGGGGATGGTCCCCTTCGAGGCGGAGGACTCCCTTCCCGAGTCCCTGCAGGAGGCGCCCCGGGACCTCCGGGTGGTGGCGAAAGCCCAGGGAGACGAGCTGAGGGCCGATGGGTACTTCGGGGCCAAGGAGTACGAGCGGCTGGCGTCCCTGGGACACGGTCTGCGGGAGACGATCGAATGGGGGATCTTCGGCTTCCTGGCCCGTCCCCTTCTCCTGGTCCTCCAGTGGATCCACGACAACGTGGTCACCAACTACGGCTGGGCCATCGTCCTGATGACCATCGGCCTGAAGCTCCTGCTCTTCCCCTTGACCCACAAGGGCTACGTCTCCATGCAGAAGATGCAGGAGCTCCAGCCCCAGATGAAGGCGATCCGGGAGAAATACCGGGGCAAGATCAAGAGCAAGAAGGGCGGGGTCAACTTCGACGCCCAGAAGAAGATGAACGAGGAGATGCAGGCGCTCTTCAAGGAGAAGGGCGCCAGCCCCACCGGGGGTTGCTGGCCCATGCTGCTCCAGATTCCGGTCTTCTTCGCCTTCTTCAAGCTCCTGCTGGCGGCGGTGGAGCTCCGGCAGGAGCCATGGATCCTCTGGATCCAGGATCTCTCGGTACCGGACCCGTTCTACGTGCTCCCGATCCTCATGGGGGCGACCCAGATCCTCCAACAGAAGCTCACACCCCAGTCCGGGGACCAGATGCAACGGCGCATCATGCAGTTCTTTCCCTGGATGTTCACCATCTTCGCGCTAAGCTTCCCCAGTGGTCTCGTCCTCTACTGGACGGTCAACAACCTCCTCACCATCGTCCAGACTTCGATCATCCGCAGGGATGGCGGCGATGAAGAGAAGGGCTCCGGTGGAAGCGGGAAGCGCAAGAAAGGCAAAGGAAAAGGAAGGAAACGATGAGCGAGCGACGATATTTCTCCGGTGACTCGGAAGCACAGGCGGTCATGGAGGCCGCGATTCACTTCGGGGTCGAGCCCGAAGAGGTCGCCTACGAGCAGGTCGACAAGAAACACGGCTTCGTTCGCCGCCGCCGCCGGGTGGTGATCGAGGTGGATCCGGAACGCCCCACCACCCCGCGAACCTCCGAGGCCGGGCCCGAAGAGGCGCCACCGACGGGAACGGAAGAAGAGACCGTGGAACCGACCCGGCCGGAGGAGTCGCCGCCGACGGCGGCGGCGGGACCGGAGGCGGAGAAGGTCGAGAGCACGACGGTGGAGGCCACCCCGGACTCCGCGGTCATGGAGGCTCCGACGAAGGAGCCCGAGGAACCGGAAGAGACGGACGTCGCCGAAGACACCGAAGACGCCGAAGAGGAAGACGTACCCACCATCGATGCCGACCAGGTTCAGGTCGCCGTGGACCGGCTCCTGGACCTGGCAGACCTGGACGTCCATCCCTACGTGGAGGCGGACGACGGCGAGCTCGAGGTGAACATCACGGGACCGGAGCGGAAGTGGCTGCTGGAGGGGAACGGCTCCCTCCTCTACTCCCTGGAGCACCTCACCCTCCGGATGCTCTGGCAGCAGGAGGGCCGCTTCTCGAGCCTTCGGGTCGACAGCGACGGATACCGGGACGAGCGGGAGGAGGAGCTGCGTTCCAAGGCCCGGGAGAGGGCCCGGCGGGTCCAGGAGCAGGGAGAGGCCGTGGAGCTCGAGGCCCTGGATCCGGCGGAGCGACGGATCGTCCACCTGACCGTGGAGGAGATCGACGGCGTCGAGTCCCACAGCCGGGGTCGCGGGTTCCGGAAGAGGGTCCGAATCGCCCCCGACTGAGCCGTTGTTTCACGTGAAACACGGCCCGGCGTCGCTTGCGGTGGATCGGTGTTGTTTCACGTGAAACACGAGCTGGCGTCGGACCCCCTCCCCGCCCTCGCGGAACCGGGGTAAGGCAATGCCGGCGCAGCTGCCGCGGTTGGAGGAAGAGGAGTTCGCACGGACCCTGCGGGAGCTCTCCCCGGAGCCCCTGGACGAAGAGACGACAAGCCGACTCTACGCACACTACACCGAGCTCCGGCGCTGGAGCCCTCGGCTCTCTCTCATCGGCCCCGGGACCGCAGAGGAGGTTCTGGAGCGACACTATGGGGAAAGCCTCTCCGGGCTCTCCAGCCTCCCGCCGGACCGCCCCGGGACCCTGCTGGACCTGGGATCCGGTGCCGGTTTCCCCGGCTGGGTCCTGGCGGCGGCCCGCCCGGGCTGGACGGTGTACCTGGTGGAAAAGCGGGAGCGAAAATGGGCCTTCCTCCGGGCCGCGTCCCGGAGGGCACAATTGTCGGTGCGGTGCGTCAATGCTAGAGTCGGCCCTCGTGTGCCCCCGGACGTGGAGACCCCACTCGACGTGGTCACCCTCCGAGCGGTGAGCCCATCGCCGGAGATCTGGAGCGCCGTGCGATCCATGCTGACGGCATCGGGCCACCTCCTTTGGTGGGCGGGGGAGGAACCGACCTTCCCTCCGGTGTTCGTCGTGACCGACCGGCTTCCCCTTCCGGGAGCGGCTCGACGGTCTCTCTGGATCGCTCGACCCCGGTGACGGACCTGTTCAGGCCTTCTTGGAACCCACGGAAACGAGACGCGATGACGACACTGGCGATCGCCAACCAGAAGGGTGGCGTGGGCAAGACCACCACGGCGATCAACCTCGGGGCAGCATTGGCGGCTCTGGAGCAACGAGTGCTGGTGGTGGACTGCGATCCCCAGGGAAATGCCACCCGGGGCATGGGGGTCGAGTCCGAGGAGCCCACGCTCTTCGACGTCCTCCTGGAGGAGAGACCGATGGAGGAAGCCGTGCGGTCGACGGGGTTGCCCTGCCTCGAAATCGTGCCCTCGGACCGGGATCTGGTCGGGGTGGAGGTCGAGTTCTCCCGGGTTGGAGGACGGCCCCGGACGCTCGAGGGGGTCCTGCGACCGCTCCTCGACCGGTACGACACGATCCTCCTGGACTGCCCGCCCTCCCTGGGGCACCTGACGATCAACGCCCTCGTCGCAGCCGACGAGGTCCTCGTCCCCCTCCAGTGCGAGTACTTCGCCCTGGAAGGGATCAGCGAGCTGGTCTCCACCGTGGAGAGGGTCCGCTCGAGCCTGAGCCCGGGTCTGGGGATCGGAGGGATCCTCCTCACCATGTACGACGAACGCACCAACCTGGCCCGGGACGTGGCGCAGGAGATCCGACGACATTTCGCGGACAAGGTCTACGAGACGGTCGTACCCCGGAACGTCCGGCTCGCGGAGGCACCGAGTCACGGCCAGCCGATCCTCCTCTACGACATCAAGAGCCGGGGGGCCGAGGCCTACCTCGCCCTGGCCCGGGAGATCCTGGGGAGGGCCGCATGAGCGCCAAGAGAAGGGGATTGGGCCGGGGCTTGGACGCCCTGCTCCGTCCGGCGGAGTCCTCTGTGCACCGATTGCCGGTGGAGGAGCTGGAGCCGAACCGCCACCAGCCCCGCCGGGGATTCGACGAGGCGGCCCTGGAAGAGCTCGCGGACTCGATCCGGGCCCAGGGCCTCGTACAGCCCCTGGTGGTGACGCCCCGGGAAAAGGGTGGTTACACCATCGTGGCTGGGGAGCGACGGTGGCGAGCCGCCCGGATCGCCGGGATGGAGGAGGTGCCGGTGGTGCTCCGGGAGGTCTCGGACGATCGGGAGCTCCTGGAGCTCGCCCTCGTCGAGAATCTCCAGCGGGCGGATCTCAATCCGATCGAGGAGGCTCTGGCCTACCAGGCTCTCCGGGAGGATTTCGACCTCTCCCAGGAGGAGATCGCGGAGCGGGTGGGCAAGGCTCGATCCACGGTCGCCAACGCCGTGCGTCTCCTGAACCTCCACCCGGAGGTTCAGACCCTGGTTCGGGACGGAAAGCTCGCCCCGGGTCAGGCTCGCCCGCTGCTCTCCCTGGGGGCGGGGGAGGAGCAGGCCCGGATTGCCGAGAAGGCGGTGGAAAAGGGTTGGACGGCCCGGGAGTTGGAGAGGATCGCCTCGGACGCCTCTGCGGGGGAGTCCCCGACTCGGTCGGCGAAGAAGACGAGTCGGCGGAACGTGCACGACGAGGCAGCGGCGGATTCCCTGACCCGGCACTGGCAGACGAAGGTGGAGATCCGACGTCGTCGGCGAGGGGGGACCGTGCGGATCCATTTCCATTCCGAGGAAGAGTTGATGAGGATCTACGAGCGGTTGATGGAGGGGAAGGAGAGCTCATGACGCGGGAACGCAACAAGAGCCGGCTCAACGGGTTCCTGGACGCTGGGAGCCACCTCGAGGGAACCCTCCGTTTCGAGGACACCTTCCGGGTCGAAGGTCGGTTGACCGGAACGGTGGAGTCCGAGGGGAGCCTCTACGTGGGAGAACGGGGTCGAGTGGAGGGGGAGATCCGAGTGACGCGCCTCTACGTCTCCGGAACGGTGGACGGCGAGGTCGAGACCTCCGAAAGGGTGGAGGTGGCCCCGGGTGGGCGGCTCCTGGGGACGGTGACCTCCCCCTGTCTCGTCATCGAGGAGGGGGCGGTCTTCCAGGGCCGGTCCGAGATGATCGACCAGGAGGGGGCGGCGGGAAAGGTGGCCGCCCTCCGCCGCTGACCCACGGAGAGGGGGTCGGTCACTCGCCTTCGGAGAGGGTGTCGTAGGAGGGGATGAAAGCCACGGGGTGGCGGGCCACGAAGGCGGGCTCCCAGGCCCCGGTCCTCACCCGACCGTCGAGGTCCCGGCCCAAGGGAAGCCCGAGGCCGTAGAGGATCGTCGGTACCAGATCCTCCGGCCGCACCTCGGCCAGGAAAGCCCCGGTCCGGAGTCCCTCGCCCAGGACCAGGAGAAGACCGTCGGCCTCGGGATCTTGACGAGCCGGCGGTCGGTTCCGGAGGAGCCGGTGCCAGGGAGCGGCCGACCGGGTCCCTCGAGGCGATACCACGACCAGGAGTCGGGGTCCGTCCCGGAGGCGCCAGGCCTGCTCCAGGACCCCGTCCAGATAGCGGTAATAGGATCGGATCACCTCCAGCGACTCCTGGGGGCCCGCCCCCGGCCTCCCCTCGAGGATGTGGGCCGCGTATCCGTCGAAGTAGAGCCTGGAGACCCGGTCCAGTCCCGGGAGTCGGAGAAAGAGAGCCGCCAGGGAGGGATGCCGGTCGGCCAGGGCCAGCGCCAGGGTGGACCGCCATCGGTCCTGTGCCAGGGATCCCGAGACCACGGACCGGCTCGAGACCGGGAACTGATCCAGCAGCTCGGTGTCCAGGTCTCTCTCCTCGACCCGAAACAGGGTCCCTGGCGCCCGGAGCTGCGGGGAGGTCGCGGCGGTCTGCTCTCCCTGAAAGAAGCGATCGTCGAAGCCGAAGAGCAGGGGAGCGGTCGTCGGAGTCAGGGACGGCCACCCGACGGCACCCGAGGGCACACCCAGCCGAGGGAGAATCTCCCATAGCGTCCGGGCTCGGCGCTTCGACGCGTCCGGGGTCCGAGCGGCGATCAACCCGCCCCAGCGGTCGAGAAGGAGGCCGGCGGGAAGGAGCTCGAGGTCGGAGCGAGTCGGCAGGAAAGCCCCCTCGTAGACCCGCGCTCCCACGATGCCGTGGCCGAAGGGGAGCTTCCCCGTGGCCAGGGTCACCCAGCTCGGCAAGGTCCGGCTCGGATCCAGCGGGGGGAGGCGGGCAAGGGTGCCTTCCCGGAGAATCCGATCGAAGAAGGGGAGGTGTCCCTGCTCCGCCAAGGGGAGGACGGCGTCGGGACTGGCTCCGTCGAGGCCGACGACGAACAGGGTCACGTTCCGGGGCTGTCCGACGGCCGAGGCCGAGGTGGCCTCCGGCTGGGGACGGTAGGCCTCCCGGCGCTCCACCACCACGATCAGGGAGCCCAGGGCGACGACCCAGAGCCCGATGCGGCTCCGGAGTCCGTACGGTCGACGATTCCAGGTGTGGACGAGGGCCGTATACATGCTGATGAGACTTCCCAGCCCCAGCCAGGAGGCCGCCTTGAGCAACCGGGTGTTGATCCCGGCCGGAAGGTAGAAGGCGAAGTGGGAGGCCTGGAGGGCGTAGAGACCCGCGTCGACGAGGAGGACGAGGCTCAGGAGCCAGGGCAGGAGTCGGAGGGCGCGTCCCGGTCGTCGACCCCCCCAGATCGGAGCCAGCAGGATCAGGCTCCCGACGCCCCCGAGGCCCGCGTAGAAAAGGGCGGCTCGGATCATGGGTCCCGGCGCCACAGGGAGCTCCGGGTTCAGGAACCAGAGGAGTGCGGCGAGGTGGGCACCAAAGATCGCCCCCGGCACGATGGAGGCGGAGATGCCGACCGCACGGGGGTTGGACGGGAGCGACATCGTCCGCATTATCCACCGGCCAGAGACTGCGGTCGGCGCCCCGGAGGGGGCGCCGACGGGTAGACTCCGCGGGACGACCGATTCCTGCCCGCCGGATTCCCGAATCCGGCGCTTCCGTCCCCGGAGGAGCGATGAACCGACCCCTGGACCGTGTTGCCGTGGCCCTGGACACCGACGACTGGAGCCAGTTCCAGGAGTGGTGCGATCGGTTCGGACCCCGAGTCGGCGTCCTGAAGGTGGGCCTGCAGGCCTTTGTCCGGTTCGGTCCGGAGGCGGTGAAGAAGGCGGCCGCCACCGGCGCCGACGTGTTTCTCGACCTCAAGCTCCACGATATTCCCAATACCGTCGCCGGGGCCGTGGCGGCGGCGAGGACTCTGGGGGTCGCGTGGATCACGGTCCACACCGAGGGGGGCCGCCGGATGCTGGAGGCCGCGACCGTGGTCGCCGGGGGGGCGATGGGGGTCTTGGGGGTCACCGTCCTCACCCACCTCCAGGAGCACGACCTGGAGGATCTCGGATGCCGGGAGGATATCGAGGAGCGGGTGCTGGGACGGGCCCGGTTGGCCCGGGCCAGCGGTTGTGCAGGGGTGGTGTGCTCTCCCCGGGAGCTGGCCCGTCTGCGGTCCTCCTTCCCGGAGCCCTTTCTTCTTGCAACCCCGGGGATCCGGCCGCGGGGGGCCTCCCGAGACGATCAACGACGAGTGGCGACGCCGACGGAGGCGCGGGACGCCGGAGCCGACCTCCTGGTCATCGGACGGCCCCTCACCCGGTCTTCCGATTCCGAGGCGACTCTCCGGACTCTGGAGAGGGACCTCAGAATATGAAGATGTCCCACTCCTCGTCGAAGTCGAAGTCCCACTGGTAGGTGTACCCGGGAAAATCGATGGGTACCGTGAACTGCATCCGGACCCGCATCTTGCCCCGGCCCTTCTCCACGTGGATGTTCTTCTTCTCGATCGGCAGGTCGAGCTGTCGAGCCTTGTTGTGGAGACGCTCCCGGATCTTGTCCGCGCTCTGGCCCCGGGCCCACTTCGCCTGCTCCTCCGCGTAATCGGTGAGCTCGGCGACCCGGACCCGCACGGGAATCATCTTTACGGCCGCGAGAATGGCGACGAGGAACACCAGCGTCCAGAGGACGCATCCGAGCTTGCCCTGACCTGACTGGTGCCGCCTTCCGATCATCTGCTCCCTCCTTGATCCCGGTCTGCGGATCGCATCCCCGGAATTCTATCAGGACCCGGATCCGGGGGGGCGCCCCGCCCCATCAGCGAACCAGCCGTCCGGTTCGCCGCCATCGGATCCGCTGACAGAAACTCGGATCGGGGGCCCGGTCCGAGTCGACCTCTCCCGATCGGAGCGAGAAGTACACGGCCAGGGCCCGTCCCCGGATCCGCTCGCGGGAGACGGCTCCCCAGAACCGGGAGTCCCGGGAGCGGTCCCGGTTGTCGCCCAGGA
>JAWVZJ010000005.1:0-24885 GCA_033722255.1 Thermoanaerobaculia bacterium
ATCGACTGGAAGGTGTAGAAGCTGATCCCCAGGGGCAACGTGACCCGGAGAGCCGTGTCCAGGGTCCAGTGGCCGAGCCCGAACGCCGTCACCGCGGCGTCCCAGGTTTCCGCGGCCAGGTTGAAGTACTTGAAGAATCCCAGCAGCCCGAGGTTGGTGAGGATCGAAAGCGTGACTGCCATCCTCTGGGCGGAGGTCGGAAGGGGCTCCTCCCCTCGGCCGATCTGGCGCTCCCGCACCCCTCCGATGACGAGACCGCAACTGTAGTCCACCACGGTGGACCCGAGCATCAGGAGACAAAAAGCCGGATTCGACCATCCGTAGAAGAGATAGCTGAGGACCGCCAGCCCGCCCAGACGCCACCGTCCCGGTAGTAGGTAGTAGACCAGCAGCGCCCCGGGCAGGAAATAGTAGACGAAGAGATGTGAGCTGAAGACCATGAACCGGGTCTAACGGGGGTCCGGAGAGCTTCCTTCGACCGGCGGGGAGCCGAAGCCGTCGGATCTTGCCTCGGGCGATCGGGGATCGGGGTCGAACTCGACGAGCCCGGGACGGACAAGTGGGAGAGTGTTCGGGTTCACGGGGAGATCTCCGCGGAGAGGCCGGAAGCTACCATATAGGCTCCGAAAGCGATGCGACCCCCACGTGCGACGGATACAATGCGACGGCCCGGTTCCCTTCGAACCGATTCGCATTTCGCTCCCTCGACAATGTGCCATCCCGAACGGATCGTCGTCATGTTTCCTGCGTCCGTCTTACGGGCAGGGACCTGCCCATGAGTCGTTCCGTTCGTCTGGCTTTCGGCTGTGTCGCCGTGGCCCTGACCGTCTTCCCCTTGGTCCTGGAAAAGCCGGGATGGCCCGCCACCCTCAAGGCCGACGAGCCGGCGTACTACCTGATGGCGATGAGCCTGGCCCGGGACGGGGACCTGGAGTTCGATCTGGGTGACGCGGAGCGCCTTTTCGCGGAGTTTCCGTACCGACCCGCCGACAACATCATCTTGATGACGGATGACGGATGGCGGACCGTCTACTTCGGGAAACCGTACCTCTATTCGCTCGTCGTGGCGCCGGTCGCGGGGCTCTTCGGGGCGAGCGGCATGGTCTCGTTCAACATGGCTCTCCTGATGGGAATGGTCTGGCTCGGATGGAGCCATCTCCGGCGGTTCAACTCCGACTCCGAGTCCCTGCTTTTCGCCTTCGGTTTCTTCATCCTGAGCGCGGGCTTCGCTTATGTGTTCTGGCTCCAGCCCGAAGTCTTCAACATGGCGGCGATCACTGCTTGTCTCTATCTCGGTCTCGTTCCGGCGCCGGAAGGGGTGTCTCGATGGCGTCGGAATTCGGCGGTGCGCCTCGCCCTGTCGGGAGCGGCCCTGGTCCTCGCGGCCTACCACAAGCCGATGCTGGCGCTTCTGGGTCTCCCGGTCCTCACCGCTTGTTGGAGACGGCGGCGCCTCCGGGACGCCGGAGCTTGGCTCGCGGGGACGTTCTTTCTTGGATTGATCGTCGTCGGGATCGCCGTCGGCCTCACTGGGCACCCGTCGGCCTATCTCGGGGTCGAAAGGGGCGGCCACTCGGTCTGTTCCCCCCACGAGATGCCGGTGGAGCCGAGGGCCGTGGCACCGGGAAGGGAGCAGGTGCCCGAAGACCGGGCTTCCTGGTCCTGGATGTTCCGGATCCCCGATGTCGCACCCGCGGAGCTGGCGGAGGACATTCGGTACTTCCTCTGGGGACGTCACACCGGTCTCCTCCCCTATTTTCCGTTTAGTCTCCTCGCCCTGGCCGCCTTCGCTGTCCACCGCTGGCGGGATCCCGTGGCCTGGTCGCTCCTGGGGTCCCTGGTCGCAGTGGCCCTCGTGTTCCTGCTCTGGATTCCCTTCAACTGGCATGGCGGTGGGGGTTTCGTCGGGAACCGGTATTTCGTGAATGCTTATCCCGGCTTCCTCTTCCTCGTGACTCGGCTGTTGCCCCGCCCGACCCTGTTTGTGGGGTGGATGCTGGGTGGCCTCCTCCTCGGTCCCACGATCTTCTCTCCCTTCGGTCGTGCCGTGCCCGAGACGACTCTTCAGGCCCACGCCCGGAACGCCCCGTTTCGTTGGCTCCCCCTCGAGCTCTCCCTCAAGAACATTCCCGGTTACGAGAGGCGGACCTGGATCGGAGTTCAGTTCATCGGCTCCCGAGAGTCGTTCCAGCCCAGGGGAAACAGTATGTGGCTTCAGGGGAGTCAACGGACGGAGCTCGTATTGTCCAGCAACGAGCGGCTCGGCGAGCTGGTCTTCCGGGTACGGTCCCCTGCCCCGCAGAACGTCGTCGAGCTAGACATCGGACACGCCCGGTCCCGGCTGGACTTCGACGAGAGCGATTCCGGGGCTCGCACGGTGGTCCTGGAGCCCGGGGAGCCGGACGACATCCGGTGGCTCGACGGGCAGCCTCGGTTCGTCTATCACCTCGAGGTTCGGGCCGAACGGGGTGAGATTCGAGAGCTGCTCAAGCGTTCTCCACCCCGGGAATGCTTCTACTTTCCCTACAACGAGTCCTGGGTCGAGGCCTTCTACCTCGGGGCCGAGCTGACCTTCCTGGGATCTCCCGAAAGGATCGGAGCCGAGATCTACGGCGTCGAATGGATCGAGGTCCGGGCCCCTCGGATGGTTCGGGCCGGGGAGGCGTTCACCGTGAGTGCGATCCTGGCCAACGTCAGCGACGAGAGTTGGCCGCTGGAGACACCGGGGGTCAACCTCGCCTACCACTGGGAAGACGAGGAGGGGAGGACGGTCGTCTGGGAGGGTGAGCGGACTCCTCTCCCCGCCCCGGTTCCGCCCGGTGGACGGATCTCCACGAGGATCCGGGTGGAGGCACCGGACCGTCCGGGATCCTACGTGCTGGTCCTGGATCCTCTTTTCGAGAAAGTTTCGTGGTTTTCTCGGCAGAATCCGGAGACCACGCACCGGGTACCGATCCGGGTCGTCCCCGTCTCGGAGGAGCCCGGGAAGGCAGGAGAGCGAGACATCCCCGGTGGGGATTCTACACCCGGAGACTCTTCCAACGGGAGCACCGGACCATGAGAGTCGGCGTCCTGGCACACAGCTTTCCCCGATTTCCCGGGGATACTCACGGACCCTTCGTAGAGCGACTCTCGGAGGAAATCGCGCATCTCGGCCACGAGGTGCACGTCCTGGTTCCCCACGATCCGAAGCTCGTCTGCGACCGCCCCGGACCCCTGACCGTCCACGGTTTTCGCTACATCGTGCCCGAAAGCGGTCATCTCCTGGGGTACTCACGGACTCTGAAACGGGATCGGGGCCTCCGGCTCCTGGCCTGGCTCGAAGCACCCCTCTACTTCTTCTTCGCCGAGCGGGCCCTCCGGAGGCTTGTCCGCCGGCAGCGCCTCGAGCTTCTCCACGCCCACTGGATCCTGCCGAACGGTTTCGTCGCCGCCCGGACTGCCGAGGCGGCGGGAATTCCCCTGGCCGTGACCCTTCACGGATCGGACGTCTTCATGGCCGAGCAGAACGCACTTTTCGGTGCCCTGGCCCGTCGTGCCCTGGCCGGAGCCGCCCACGTCACGTCGTGCAGCCCAGATCTCGCCGAGCGTTTGGCCGCGCTGGGTGACGATGCAGACCGGAACGAGATCCACCTCGTGCCGAACGGCACCGATCTGCCGACCTCCGATCCGGATCCCGGCGCCGCCCGGGCCCGTTTCGGTCTGCCGTCGGAGGACCGGGTGATCCTGGCGGTGGGCCGATTGGTGGACAAGAAGGGATTCCGGTATCTGATCGAAGCCCTCCCTGCGATTCTCGAGACGGAGCCCCGGGCCCGGGTGGTCATCGGCGGTGGAGGCGAGCTCGGGGAATCCCTGGAGGAGCTGGCGGATCGTCTCGGGGTGGGAGAGCGAGTGACCTTCACCGGCGCCCTTTCCCACGACGAGGTCCTGGCGTTGATGGCTGCCGGCGACGTCTTCGTCATGCCGTCGGTGCGGGACGACCGAGGCAACGTCGACGGCCTTCCCATCGTCGTCCTCGAGGCGATGGCGGCCGCGCGACCGGTCGTGGCCACGGACGTCGCGGGCCTCGGCCTCGCCGTGCGGCCAGGGGTCACCGGGGACCTCGTACCGGAGAAGGACCCCGGAGCCCTGGCGACGGCGATCGGTTCCCTGCTGGAGAATCCGGAGCGGGCGAGGGAGCAGGGCCGAGCCGGACGTCGACGAGTGGAGAGAGAGCTGAACTGGGCCGCCATCGCTCGGAGACACGATCGACTCTACCACCGAGCGAAAGAGCGGAGCGACCGGTAGAGCACGGAGACCACCCAAGACAGGATCCGAGCTTCGGGAGACCTGGCGGAGTTGCTACCGGCGCCGACCGGTCGCCGGGAGGTGGCTGTCGATCGGCTCGTCAGTCTCGGTCCCAGGGGGGTTCCCAGCCTGGTGGTCGCTCCTCCTCTGACGGTGCCATCCCCGCCCATCGAGCCCACGCTCCAGTCCGGGCCATCCCCGCCTCGAAGTCGTACCGGGGCTCGAAGCCCAGCACTCTCCGGGCCTTGTCGATCCGGACCCGGGTCCGGGCGGAGAGAAACCGCACCATACCCGGAGGCGTGGGGTGGATCGGGAGTTCCGATCCGGCGCTAGATCCGGACTCCTTGGTCCCGCCCTTTCCGGCAAGGGCCTTCAGCCAGGACTTGATCCGAGGCTGCCACGACTGCGGAATCAGGGTCGAGCCGGCCCAGCGTACGAGACGGCCCTCCCGGGTCGCCAGGAGCCGGTCTCGGAGATCTTCGTCTTTCCGGAGCAGGGAAAGCCCTCGGCTGATCAGGCCCGGACCCTTCCAGCGCTGCCGGCGGAAGTGGGAGATCGCCTCGTCCTCGGTCATCTCCACCGTTCGATCTTCGAGCTCCAGAAGCTCGGCGAAGCCCTCGTACAGCTCTCGCCACGTCACCTCTTCCGCCGACGAGATCAGGAATGCCTCTCCCACCGCCCCTGGGCGAACTGCCGCCAGGAGCATGGCCTCCACCAGGTCGTCGACGTAGACCGGATTGGCGAGCCCCTGTCCGCCATCGACGAGAATCACCCGACCACTGGCGAGGGATTGGAGGACATTCGCGGTCCACACACCTCCAAAGGGCCCGTATACGGTGGTAGGCTGGAGAACCGCTACGGGGAGTCCCCGATCCGCGGCTCTCAGAGCACGGCGCTCCGCGGCGAGTTTGCTCGAGGAGTAGGCATCCCCCATGGACCGCCGGGGTGCCGATTCATCGAGGTCCCCGTCCTCGGTGTGACCGTACACCACGAGAGAGGAGAGGTGAACGACCCGGGAGACCTCGTGCTTCCGGGCCGCATCGAGGACGTTGGCAGTCCCCTCCACGTTGACCTTGGACCGGAGGCGTTGCGATCCTCCGGTCCCGTAAGCGCAATGGAAGATCAGGTCGCAGTCTTCCGCTGCCCGGACGACGGTCCCGGCGTCCCGGACGTCTCCGTCGATCAGCTCCAAGGGGTAGACGGCGATCCGGGACGCCCGCGAGAGCCGATGTACGAACGCCCGGACCTCCACCTCGGATTCGGCGAGGCGCTCCACCAGTCTTCCGCCGATGAAGCCGGCAGCTCCCGTTACCAGGGCTCGGCTGCCGGCCAGCTCCCGGCCGGGATCGGCCCCCTCTTTCGGGGTGCTGGAGCTCACCGGTCGGTCTCCACCGGTGATCCCTCGAGCCAGGGAAATACCAGCCGTCGACGGGAGGCGTAGCATTTCTCGATCAGACGGATGTGCCGGGCCCCCTCCTCACCGGAGATTCGGGCGGGACGGTCCTCGGCGATCGCCGTCAGGAACTCCTCGATCTCGGCCACGAAGGCCTCACGGAGCTCGGCGGGCTGGCCGCTTCCGGCCTCGCCCCGACCCTCCACCCAGGTCCCGGCGCCTCCGAAGGTCAGCTGGATCGTGGGACTCCAGCTCCAGACGTCGACCTCGAGGAGAGCCCGGTTCCCGCGGAAACGGCAGGTATTCCGGAGATTCCGGTTGCGGCCAAGCTCCACCCGGACCGGAGCTCCACTGGCGGCCCGGAGCTCGATCTCGCAGTTAGCCTCCACCCCGCCTCGGGCGTCGTCTTCGTAGGAGAGCAACTCCAGATCTCCGAGCCACCAGAGGAGGAGATCGAGGACGTGGCTGCCGAAGTCCATCAGGACTCCTCCTCCGGCCTGGTCCTTTCGAAACAGATAGTCCGATGCCAGCGGCCAGAAGAGATCGACACCCTGTTGGAGGTCCACCGACTCGAGCGTGCCGAGGGCGCCGGAGCGGAGCAAGTCCGCCACGGCACGGAATCCCGGCAGAAAGCGAAACTCGAGGCCGACGGCGAGGACGACCCCTGTCTCCCGGCTGGCTCCGATCATGGCTTCGCATTCGGAGACCGTCCGAGCCATCGGCTTCTCCACTAGAACGTGGAGGCCCCTCTCCATCAGGTCGATGGCCACTGGGGCATGGAGATGGTTGGGCAGGGCCACGATCGCCCCGTCCACGGAGTCGATCACCTCCTCGACCCGTTCGGCGGTCCGGGGGATCCCGAATTTCTCGCCGACTGTCCGGGCGCGTTCGAGGTCGAGGTCGACGAGGGCCTCCGCGTGGGTCCGCGGCGACGCGCCCAGGGCCGGGAGGTGATGCTCGACGGCGACGGCTCCGGCTCCGACCACGGCGAGGGGTAGGGACGGCGAGGTTGGATTCTTGGGATCCGTGGGCATGGCGAGATCGGGGGGCCGGGATGGAGCACCCGGTGGCCTCCAGAGTACCACGGGGATCCAGCACCTCTTCGGAGGCGTACTTCGAGCCGAGGAAGTGTCCCCAGTAGAGAATTGCGAGACTCTCGGCAGGCTCGACGCGTCAGTCCACGTATCCGAGAGCTTTCAGTTGGTCCCGCTCGGAATCCGAGATTTCGACGGGGGTACTTTCCACCCAGGTTTCGGTCGCCTCGTCGAGACTTCGGCTCAACTCCTCCGTCCGGTCCGGACGATCCGCGATCCGGTTCACCGTCTCCTGGGGATCCCGGTTCAGGTCGTAGAGCTCCCGGGTGTCCCCGTATGCCGACCAGACGAGCTTCTCGTCCCCGACCTGGAGGGCTCTCATGAAGATCCGGCGTAGGTAGGGGCGCAAGATCAGACGTCCGGTGCCCGAGAAATCGAGGGATGCGTAGCGCCGATTCCGGTGCCGTTCGTCGGCCCAGAAGGCGAGGTCCGGTCGCTCTCCGGTGCCGAGGCGGTCCAGCAGCGAAAAGAAATCCCGGATTTCGAGACGGGAGGAGAGGTCCCCGGATTCACCTCCGGGCATCTTCACCGCCACCGGGATCTGGAGGACCTCCTCGTAGAGGCTGTGCCCGTGGCCGAAGAGCCCGTGCTCGAAGAACTCCTCGCCATGATCGGACGCTACGATCACCGTCTCCGGGCCGGTGAGGCCGCTTTCGATCCGCCGGGTCGTCCGGTCCAGCCATCGGTCGAGGTACTCCAGCTCCGCGGCGTAGGCCCGGCGGTAGGGTTCCGGACGCTTCCGCAGGGGAGCATTCCCGGCCAGATACGGCTCGTGGGGATCGAGATAGTGGATGTAGAGGAAGACGGGTCCGGCCGGGTCCTCCTTCGCGAGCCAGGATTCGACGGCCTGGTCCACTCGCTCGGCCCGGGCGTAGGGGTCCCCTTCCAGTTCGTGGAACTCGTCGAAGCCCTGCGCAAAGCCGGTACCCTGCCCCACCGCCGCCAGATTCGTGACGAAGGCGACGGTCCGGTATCCCCGGCGATCGAGCCTCTCGGCGAGCGTCTCGAATCCCGGAGCCAGGGCGTCTCCGAGATCCCGGGCTCCGTGCTCCTCCGGGAGGAGGCCGGTGAAAAGGGAAGCCATGGAAGGACGGGTCCAGCTGGAGTTCGCCCAGACGTCGGTGAATCTCCAGGCACTCTCCAGAAATCGCTCCAGTCGCGGCATCGATCCCGGACCGCCGTCCCGGCCCGAGACTGCGTCGGCTCGCAGCGTGTCGAGCAGGACGAGGACGAGATGTGGAAGGGGCGGGGAGGGGGCACCCGAGACCTCGTCTGCGGCTGGAGCGGCAGGAGGGGACCGGAGATCGAGGCGGTCGACGAGACGATCCCGGACCTGGGATACCGGAGGTTCCAGGAGATAGTAGGTCGGTGTCCCCAGGAGGGTGTTGTGCCGGAGGAGGTGCCAGCGGAAGAGCTCCGAGGATCTGGTGAAGCCGATCGTCGTCGTGACGAGGATCGCGAGACCGGCGACGATCCAGCGCAGAGACCGGGCCCAGCTCCTCCCAACGAGTGGGCGGACCGCCATCCAGTAGAGGATCGGGGTCAGAGGAGCCGACCAGAGAAGAACGCCGGCGAGGGAGTTGGGAAGATACGTCTGCTCTCGGAGCTGCCAGAGGAGGAACATACCCAGGAGCCAGGCGCCCATCCATCCCCCTGGGGCCCCTAAGAGGCCCCGGAGCAACGCCGCCCCCTGATGGAGACAGATGGCCAAGGCGAGGTAGACGACCGCCAGTCCCACGAGATCGACGAGCCGGTAGCGGGCGGACGTTCCCAGCAGGGCGGTGCCCAGGAACCAGGCCGCGAGCAGGGCAGGGGCCAGGACCTCGGTCCAAGTCCGCCGTTCCGGAGCTCTCACCGTGGTCGACCCCGCTGTGGCGAAGGGGTCGAAGGACTCCCGGGCCGGACATGCCGGTCCTCACTCCGTTCGATCGGGAAGTCGGCTTCGGACTCGACTTCACCGATCGCCCCGGGGGTCGAGCTTCGAGGGCATCGTCCTCGTCGGTCCTCCCTGAGCCTCGCGAGCTGTCCGTTTCCAGTCAATCGCTTCCCTTCCCGGTGCGTTCCGTACCCACTTTACAGCTCTGGGGCCTTCGGGGGATCATCCCAGCATACGGGTTGTCGATTCGCCGGCGTGGTGATAAACAACGCCCCGGAGAACCCTCGGCGCCGGGTCGATCGGCGTCCCGCCGATACGATGTCGTGACCGTGGATATCTGCTCGAGAAGACCCCGGAGACCGAAAGAGGTCCGTGAATCGGCCCTTGGCTCGGCACCGGGAGAGACGTCGAATCGATGCCGTTGGTCCGCCTTCGTCTCGGTCGTGGTCCTGGTCCTCGGGCTCGTCCTCGCTGCCTGCGGGTCGAGCTCCGAAGACGGAACGGAGCCTACTCGCCTTCTGGCCGCGGGAGGAAGTCTCACCGTCGTCGGTCCGCTGCCGGAGCCGACCTCGGAGAACGAGCCGACTCCCGGGGTCGGCCGTCTGGACGTCCCGGGGGTCCTGGCCCGGGTCGTCATGAGGCACGGGACGGCCATGGATTCCCGGGCGGCCCTGGTAGGACTGGACAAGACCCGGCTCCGGTTCCGGGTCGAGGTTCCTGAACGAGGAGCGCTCCGGGTCGGTCTGGGCTACGTGCCCCCGGAGGAGAGGACCGTAGAAGAAAACGGGACTCCTTCGATCCGCCACCGAGTGGAGGTCCTCCCTTCGGATGCCTCCGGGCAGGCGATCGAATCCGGATCGGAGACCGAGGTGATCCTGGACGAAGAGGTTTCGGCCTCTCTGGACGCCGGCTGGCGGGATCGGGAGGTGAGTCTCGAGTCCTGGGCCGGAGAGGTGATCATTCTGGACTTCGTCACGGAGCTCGGAGCCGGTGCCGGGCCCGCCGCCTGGTCGGCACCCGAGATCGTGAGCCTGGCCGGCACGGAGGTGGGCTGGAACCTTCTTCTGGTGAGTCTGGATACCCTCCGGGCCGATCATCTCACCGTCTACGGCCACCAGAGGCCGACCAGCCCCCACCTCGATGCCTTTGCCGACCGTGGCGTGCGTTTCGCCACCGCGGTGGCTCAGGCACCCTGGACCCGCCCTTCTCATCGCTCGTTCTTGACCGGTCTGTACCCGGCGTCCCGCGCCGATCTGGTCTCTCCTCTCCTGGCCGAGATCCTGTGGAGCGCTGGCTACCGGACTACGGCGATCACGGGCGGAGGGCAGATCGATCCGCGGTTCGGTTTCCATCGAGGGTTCGACGTCTACCGGGTCGAGGACTGGGTGGACGAGCCGAGCCGGGTGGCCCGGGCTCTGGAGTCTCACCGAGAAAGACGCCAGTTTCTCTTCCTCCATACCTACCGGATCCACGACCCGTACGTCGAGACCGAGTTCACCGAAGGTCTCCCCTCGGGCCGCATCGGAGACCGGTTCGGCAAGGAGGAGTGGCGCGCCCTGGACAAGGAGTTGACCCGACAGGAGAAGGCCTACGTCGAGGCACTCTACGATGGCGGGATCGCGGTCACCGATCGAGCATTGGGGAAGCTCTTTGCCAGGCTGGAGGCGGACGGTCTCCTGGACCGGACGATCGTCGTCGTCACCAGTGATCACGGCGAACAGTTTTGGGAGCACGGCTCCTGGCGACATGGCCAGAACCTCTACGACCATCAGCTCCTGGTGCCGCTCCTGGTCCGTCTGCCGCCTCCGTTGGCCAGGAAGCTCGGAGCCCAGGGGCGGGTAGTGGAGGATCAGGTAGAGCTGATCGATCTCTACCCAACGCTCCTGGAGCTCCTGGAGATTGCCCTGGAGCACCGGGTACAGGGTCGCTCCCTCGTTCCCCTCCTGGCGGGCCGGGACCTTCCGCCCCGGGATGCCTTCGCCGAGAACACCAACGTCCGGAGGTACGAGCGTAAGGCCTTCCGCACTCCCCGCTTCAAGTTCATCAAGTCGATCCCCAGGAGGTCCGCCCGAAAACGAGGTGTCACCGAGCCGATCTACGAGATTTACGATCTTTCCCGGGATCCGGAGGAACAGAACGACATCTCTCAACGCCACCCCGAGATGATCCGGCTCCTCGATCAGCGACTCCAACTGCTCCGGGCCGGGCTTTCGGGCCTCGAGGAGGAGCTCCCGGAAGACATCGATCCGGACCTGCGAGAACAGCTCCGGGCCTTGGGCTATCTGGGCGGCGGGGAGGAGCCGTAGGGAGGCCTGCGACCAGGGAGGTGCGTTGGACGGTAAAATCCGCGGTTTCGAGCTCGAGCTGCCGGCACCGGAGACGGGGTGTCGACAGACGCGGTGCGGCGGACTCGACCTTCCGGGACACTTTCCACGGTTCCCGGTGGCGGAGGAGAAACCGGTTTGCGGGGAGCGCCGGATCGCGTTAACTTGAGGATTCTTCAGAAGACGTCCCACTCGAGCGCCCCTTCATTCCCATCCTGCGATGTTCCGTCCCCGGCCTCCCACTCGACGGCTCCTCTTCGCCCTTCCCTGGGGCGCGGCACTCGTCCTCTGGTTCCTCGATGCACTCGCTGCGCCCAGGGAGACGATTCCTTCTCCGGTAGACGCGACGGTGGCCTGGGTCGTCGTGGTCTCCCTCGCGGTCGGGAGCGGCTACTCGATGCGGCGGCTCTGGCGAGGGGACGGCTCCGATCGTCTTCTCCTGGCGGTGGTCCTCGTGGCCGTCGTGACCTTCTTCACCGGACTCGGCCAGGAGGTGATCGGGCGCTACTACGGCGACGAAGGCATCTATCTGGCCCAGGCTCGCCGGATCAACGAAGAGGGACAGCTCCTCCGACCCTGGTTCATCTATCCTCACCTCCTCTTCTACCTGGATGCCTTCGCGCTCTGGCTGGCATCGAGTCTCGGCCCCGTGGCCCAGGGGGTGGCCCGGGCTCTCTACGGAATCGAACACCCGGCCGCCTTTCAGCCACTGGTCACCCGGGGGGTCACGGCTCTGATGGGGGCCGGATCGGTGATCCCCGCCTTCGTCGCTGCCCGCCGAGTCGCGGGACCGGTGGCGGCCGGCATCAGCGGTTTCCTGGTCGCGCTGTGCCCGATCTACATTCGAATCGCCCACCTCAACATCTCCGATGTCGCCGGAGCGTTCTTCGCCGCCATGACCTTCATG
The DNA here is from genome assembly GCA_033722255.1 of Thermoanaerobaculia bacterium. GTDB lineage: Bacteria > Acidobacteriota > Thermoanaerobaculia > Multivoradales > JAIOJS01 > JAWVZJ01. The sequence continues at coordinate 11,882 of JAWVZJ010000005.1, forward strand.
CAGTGTGCAGTGCTCCTCGATCGAGAGAGCGGGAGGGACTACGTGCTGGCCGGGCTGTGCGCCGGTCTCGCCGCGGGGGGAAAGTATCCGGCCGGGCTGGTCGCGATCGCGATCGTCGGGGTGTGGATCGGTTGGAGAATCCGAAAACGGAGACTCGGCCTCGGCCTCCTGTGGGCCGGTCTGGTGGCCGTCGGAGCCTTCCTGGCGACGACCCCGAGCCTCCTCGTCTTCCCGGAGGCTGTCTACGGAGGAAAGGGGACGGCGGACGTCTTCTTCGGGTTTCGGCAGTACGCTCTGCGAGGATGGACCGGAGTGGTTCGAGCCAGCAACGGCGTGTTTTACCTGAACCGTCTCCAGGAGAGCTTCGGGATGCCGGCCCTGCTTCTTGGTCTGAGCGGGATCCCCTGGCTCGATCGCCGAACCCGCTGGCGGCTTCTTTGGCTGACCCCCTTCCCGATCGGCTACCTTCTCCTGATGCTGTCCATGCGGATCGCCCTCGGACGGAATCTGATGCCGGTGCTCCCACCGCTGGCAGTCCTCCTCGGGTGCGGGGCCTGGGGATGGGTCGCTCTCGCGACCCGTCGAAGGTGGATCACCCGTAGCCAGGCCGCAGCCGTGGTGTCTCTGGCTTGTCTCGCCCTGCCACTCTGGAGCGGCAAGGTGTCGGTGGTGCGATTCTCACGCCCCACGACCCGGGAGTTGGCGGCAGCGTGGATTCCCTCCAACCTGCCTCCGGGATCCTCCCTGGTACAGGAGGTATACACCCCACAGATCCGCCCCGAGCATCTCTATCCGGCGGTTCGTCGGCGTTTCGTGATCCGTTTTCCGCCGGCCGAACTCCGAAACCCTCGGTTCGATTTCGTGTTCCTGGCGAGTGGTGCGTACGGTCGGTTCTTCGCCCCGAGAGTCCTCGACGATCCGGATCTGACGAGGGCGCGGGAACGGTACGAAGAGCTCTTCGAGACTCTGGAGCTGGTGGCCCGTTGGGTACCGGACCGGTTCCGCGCCGGCCCGACGCTCCGGCTCTACGAGCTCGATCCGGTGGAACCCCCCTGGACCGATCTCGTCGAGCGGGAGGCGAGATCGCTTCTCGTCTCCAACCCCGCCATGCGGAAAGGAGAGCCCGGGGGGGCGGTTCGTTTCCGATCTCTCGGTCAGTGGGCCCTGGTGAAGGGCTATCTCGGGGCGAGGAGCTACCGGGTGGAGCTGGAGCTCGATCGCGGTGCCGAAAAGGGGTTGGTCCGGGTCCTGAACCGCCGGGGAGAGGAGATCGACCTCGCCTCCCTGGTCGACGGCGTCGAGGCTCGAATCGAACTTCCCGGACCGGACAAGTACTTCGTCTACCTCAGGCTACCTCCGGGGTCGGTTCTCAGGGGAGTGCGGATCGAACGGTCGGAAGCTCGTCCCGGAGACGGGAGAGCCGGCTCCCGGTACGGTGACGGCCAGGGGGATCCCCGGGCAGATCGGCCGCCCCGTGGAGGCCGCCCACTCGGAGAGGGCCCCGGGCGAACCGGCGGGTCGGTCCCGAGCCGGTGGCCCGAATCGACCGACCGGCATCGGTTCGGAGCGTTCCGGGATCCCTTCCGTGCTCGGTCGCCCATTTCCCTCGGTGCCGGGATTTTCAGGTGGGTATCCGGGCCGTGAGCCGGGATCTTCGGTGCCTCCTGGTGACCCACTCCCTGTCCGGGGGGGGAGCGGAGCGGTTCGCGGCCACCCTGGCCCGACGCCTGCCTCGTTCTCGCTTCGATCCCGGGTTGGCCCTGGCCGTCGATCGACGGGATTACGAGGTGCCGGAGGACGTCACCGTGGAGTCCCTCGGGTATCGCTCCCTCCTGTCTCTTCCTCGGGCGATCGGGAGGCTCCGTCGCCGGATTCGGGCGTTCCGACCCCACCTGATCCTCTCCAATGTCCTCTCCACGAACTGTCTGGTCGGGGCGGCGTTGATCGGGCTGGAGCATCGCCCGGGCTGGATCGCCAGGGTGGGCCTGGCGCCGGAAGTCGGAGAGCCGCTCTTCCAGCGACTGTGGTTCCGTCTCGTTTATCCCGGGGTGGATTTTCTCGTAGCCAACAGCGAGGGCATGGTGAGGGAGATCCGGAAACGCTATCCCCGGGTCACGGAGAGAATCCGGAGTCTGCCCAACCCCACCGACTTCGTGCGCCTGGAGGAGGCCGCCGCTCGACCGCTCGATTTTCCCTTCCCCGGGGATGGGCCCAAGCTCGTGGCCCTCGGCCGGCTCGTTCCTCAGAAGCGCCCCGATTTGGCGATCGAGGCCCTGGCCTCTCTCGAAGATCCGTCCGTGCATCTCCTCTGGGCCGGGAGTGGGCCCCTTGAGACCGCCACGAGGCGCCGAGCCGAGATCTCGGGGGTCGGGGACAGACTGATCTTGCCGGGTTTCCTCTCCAATCCGTTCCCCATCCTCCGTCGAGCCGACCTGTTCCTACTCACCTCGGACTTCGAGGGACTGCCGAACGCACTGATCGAGGCGCAGGGATTGGGGGTTCCCGCCGTTGCCACCAGATGTCGGTACGGCCCGGAGGAGATCGTCGATCACGGACGGACGGGCCTCTTGGTACCCCCGGGGGACCTGGAAGCCCTCGTCGCGGCTCTCGAAAGCCTCCTGGGAGATTCGGAGCGCCTCGGGAGAATGGCTCGAGCTGCGGCTCGCCGCGCCCGGGAGCGGTACGGGCTGGAGACGGTGCTCCCCCGGTGGGAAGGGCTTCTCCGGGAGGCCGTCGACGCCGAGTCTTGAGAAGGGCACCCGAGGGGCGGAGCTTCCAGGCGACTCCCACGAAGGTTCCCCGGAGAGCGTAGCGTGGGCCCTTTTTCGGTAGAATTCGGGGAGGTACCAGCGCACGATCGTCTGTTCCTCGCTTCGAACCGCATGTCTTCTCCCAGCGTGGCCGCCATCGTCCTCTCCTACGACGGGAGGGATGTGACCCTCCAGGCCCTGGAGAGTCTTACCGCTCTCGCCCACGAGCCCCTCCAGCTCGTCGTCGTCGACAACGGATCCGTCGACGGGACCCGAGAGGCGGTGGAGGCAGGCTTCCCCGGGGTCGTGGTCGTCCGGAGCGAGGAGAACCTGGGTCCGGCGGGAGGGGTGAATCTGGGACTGAGGTGGGCCCTGGTTCGCGGATTCGACTACTACCTCGTTCTGAACAACGATATCGAGGTGGCACCGGACATGGTCGGCGAGATGCTGATCGTGGCGGAGCGGGACCCGGAGATCGGAATCGTCGGCCCCAAGGCCTATTACTACGAAGACCGGAACCGGATCTGGGCCGCCGGTGACCTCATTCAGTTCCGAGAGTCGGTTACGAAGCCCCGGGGGCACCGGGAGATCGATCGAGGCCAGTACGATCGGACGGAAGAGGTCCCCTACGTCAACGGTTGTGCCATGCTGATCCACCGGCGAGTTCTGGAAGACGTGGGCCTGTGGGATCCCATCTATTTCCTTTCGGTGGAGGATGCGGATTTCTGCATGCGGGCCAAGCGGGCCGGGTACAGCTGTTGGTACGCGCCCCGGGCCCGGCTTTGGCACATGGTTTCGGTCACCGCTGGTGGATATCGTCCCGGCCGCACCTACCATACGGGTCGAAGCACCGCCCTGTTCCTTCGGCGATATGCCACACTCTGGCAGTGGGTGACAGCGACGGCTTTTACCCTGGCCGCTCTGCCCGTCGCGTTCCTCCGGGAACTTCCCCGGGGGAATCAGCGTGCGGTCATCGCCAAGGCCCGGGGATTCCGGGACGGGCTTCGGGAGCCGATGACTGCCCCCCCGACGGCACCGAATGTCGAAGCCGGAACCTCGGGCGGAAACGGGTAGGTGCGACTCGATCCCGTTCCGCGGTTGCAGACCGTTGCTCCGGTCCCCGCGGGGGATTCGAGCCTCCCTGGGATCTCAATCAGACTGTCCGAAGTTGGCCGCCAGGATCGCGAGATCTTCGCCCTCGATCGCTCCGTCGTCGTTGAAGTCGGCGTCGGCGTCAAAGCCGGGATCGCCCCGACGAGTGCCGAATCGCAGGGCGAAGAGTACGAGATCGGCTCCGTCGACGCGGTGGCTGCCGTCCAGGTCTCCCTGGAGAAGCTCCGCCCCTTCGATCAGAAAGCTGGAGACCTCTCGATCTACACGATTCGGAGGGGATGCCAGATCCCGGGAGAGAAGCTCCACGCTAACCCTCCCCGACAGGGGCTCGGAGGGACGGTAGACCAGACGGACATGGTCGGAATCTCCGCTGACCTCTGACGGGACCTCTCGGCCTTCCAGCCGGAGCTCCGTCTCGCTGAGGTCGATCCCGGCTCCGAAATCCCGGATCTCCACCTCGATGGTCGTGTCGGGAGGAACCTCGTCGGCTCCGGGTTCGGGACGTAAGAAGCTGGGGACTGGGGGTACCGAGTCGACTCCCAAGATCACGTCTCGAAAGACCTCTGCCATGAGCTCGTACCCCTCGCCGTTCGGGTGCCCGACCCGATCGTTCGGATCGTCCGAGTAGAGGCGATCGAATCGATCCGGGGTCGATCCGAAGACCTCGAACGGGTCCGCCAGCTCCAGTCCCCGGGCCCCCACACTCGCCCGGAGCGCCCGGTTGAGATTCCCGTTGATCTGGAGCTTTCGGGGGCTGGACGAGTCGGGTCGCCTCGGGATCACCGTCGCGTGGACGATCTCCCAGCCGGCGGACTCCGTCTTTCGCGCGATCTCCTCGAGATTAAAGACGATGGTCTCGGAGGAGATCGATTGCGAAACGTCGTTTGTGCCCTCCATGAGGAGGATCGTGCCTTGCCCCGCCTCGAGGACCTCTTCGATGCGGGTCAGCCCTTCGACCGTCGTCTCTCCGGGTACTCCCTGGTTCTCAACCGTGGTCCCGGGGTTGTTCTCCTGGAGCATCTCCTCCAACCGGGGCGGATAGCCGCGGTCGTCCTCGGCACCCACTCCCGCAGTGATGCTGTCGCCGAACGCCACGTACCGGGACTGGGCATTCAGGCTCGATCCGGGGACCAGGACCGGCATCAGGAGGAAGAGCAGGATCGCTGCCGTCGACGGCGCTTCATGCCAGGGGGCTTCCCGGCGGTGGGGCCGAGCTGGAACAGAGGTGGGCACGATCTCGGATTCTAACAGCGGGACGCTCCGAGGGAGAGCTGTTCCATACTCGTCGGCCCTTCGATCCCTGCCTCCCGCGGTCCGGCTCTTCTCGACGCTCTGCGGCTCGGAATCGGGAGGGAGGTCCGGCTCTTGGTGTGTCGGGGGACGCCGAGCTACCCTGAGAGGAGCCGGAGGGGTGGCTGAGTGGTCGAAAGCACCGGTCTTGAAAACCGGCGGCCCGCGAGGGCCCGTGGGTTCGAATCCCACCCCCTCCGCCAGGCAACGTCCCATTCCGGAGAAACCCTTCGGCCTCCCTCGAAGCCTTTTCTTCCAAGACGATGCCTCTGGACCCCAGGGAGGTCCCGCAGCAAGGGCTTCGGCTCAGATCCCCGGTTTGTAGAGGGCGAGCCAGGCGGCCAGGGCGCCCAGAACAGGCCAGGCGAACCAGAAGACCGCTCGCCATCCGGCCTTGCGTTTGACCAGGGCCATGGCACCTCCCAAGACCAGCCAAACAAGGAGCTTCCCCCACACCCAGGGAGGGAAGAGCCAGCCGTGGCTGACCTGGAGTCGTGCCAACAGCCCGAATCCGGAGACGAGGACCACGAGCAGGGCGATCCCATGGGTGATCCCGGTCAGCTTCCGGGCCTCGGGGGATCCGGTGCCACTCCTGGTCCGGAGGGTGAGCCCTCCCAGGGCGGCGAAGAGGAAGAAAATCCCGACGAGATGGAGAATTTTGTAGAAGAGATAGCTCATGGTCTCACTTCGGGTTTCGACGGGTCCCGCGATGGGCGGAGCGTCGTCGGACGATGTCGATCCCGGTGTCCTCCATCTCTTCGGGTGGGCCTTTCGAACGGCGCTCGGTCCCGGAGAGGAGGGGAGGGGGTCGTGAGAGGCCGGAGAGGGTGGCTCTTCATCGGGGCAGGTTCCAGGTCGTCCGGGTCGTGTTGCCCACCAGGTCCCGGGCCTGGAGCTCGAGGCGCTCCGGCGTCGCTGACAGCAGCAGGGTCCGGACGGCGCTGAGCTCGTCCGAGGCCCAGAGCCGGATTACTCGCCCTTTCGCGATCGGAGTCCCGTCCTCCAGGCGCAGAGCCCGGTGCTCGGCGATCCAGAGGAAGACCTGGGGCTCGTCCCCGGCCACCACCCAGTCGAACTTCTCCCGGTCCGGGGGCAGAAGGGGAAGCCAGCGGCGGCCGTCGGCGGACCAGTACACGTCGACGCCCCGATGTCGCTCGCCCCGTTTCGGCGTTTCGGGTTCCACTCCCTGATCGAGACCGTACCGCTCCAGCAGCTCCATCCCGCCGACCTGTCGGTCGATCCGGGGGGCCGTCGGGTCGAAGACGATCTCGACCGGAGTGACTGGGATCTCTTCCCCCTCGGTGGTCAGGACGTTGCCCGAGATCCGGTGAGCGCCCGGCTCCCAGCCGGAGGACCAGGCCTCGAAGGAGACCCTCTCCCCGTCCAGAGTGGGGACGAAGCCCACCCCCTTCGACTCCCCCTGCACTGCGAACCGTAGCCGGGCCCCGGGTCCCAGGACCACGACCTCGCCGTAGCCGGCCCGGGGCCCCTCCGGGGAAATCTCGGCGTCGAACGTCCGGGGCTGTTTCCCGGTCTCGCCGCCGGGATCCTGGGCGAACGCCGGACAGACCAGGATCCCCAGGAAGAGGGCGGTGACGAGGGACATCGAAGTGCGGCGCATTGGTGGTCTCCTTCGGAACGGCGGGCGAGATCCCGGTGCGTGGCGAGAGTATAGGGGATGCGCGGCCCGGGGGCACCCCCGGGAAGACCATCCGTAGCGGTGGGTTTGCCCACATCGAGAAGCTCTTCCCGGGAAGGTCCTCGTCAGAGCGCCTCCATGGCACCGGCTCCGGATCGGCCCGGAACCCCATGCTTGGTATCGACCGGCTCGGCGGTGCTCCGAGACGTCCCATCCCGAAACCGCTGAAACCGCGACAGCTCGCCCGGCTCTCGTCGGGATCGGCGCTCGCCGGATGCGCCGCTGGATGGCCGGCTCGGGTCCCGCCGTCACCCCAGGAGGCGGCGGGCGGCTTCGGCCACCGCCTCCGGCGTGAATCCGAACCGTTGGGCCAAATCCTCCCAGGGGGCCGAGGCTCCGAAGCCGTCCTGGCCGTGGATCGCCCCTCCGGGGCCGGTGTATCGCTCCCAGCCCAGGGGCGCGGCGGCCTCCACCGCCAGGCGCCGAGTCACCCCGCGGGGGAGGACCCGCTCCCGGTACTCCCGGTCCTGTTCCTCGAAGAGCTCCCAGGAAGGGAGGCTCACCACCCGGGTTCCGACTCCCTCCTCTGCCAGCCGTCTCCGGGCCTCGAGGCAGACCCACACCTCCGAGCCCGTGGCCAGCAGGATCAGGTCGGGCTCGCCTCCTGGGGCGTCGGCCAGGACATAGCCCCCGTGTGCGACTCCCCCGTCCGCCCGCTCTCCGGTCTCGGCCAGGACCGGGATCTTCTGGCGGGTCAGACAGAGGGCCGTGGGTCCCCTCGTTCGCGTGAGGGCGATCCTCCAGGCGGCCCGGGTCTCCCAGGCGTCGGCGGGACGGAGGGTCACCAGGCCCGGGATGGCCCGGAGTCCCGGGAGCTGGGAGATCGGCTGGTGGGTCGGTCCGTCCTCTCCGAGGAAGATCGAGTCGTGGGTGAAGACGTAGAGGACCGGCAGACCCATCAGAGCGGCGAGGCGGATCGTCGGCCGCAGGTAGTCGGAGAAGATGAGGAACGTTCCCCCGTAGGGGCGGAAGAGTCCGCTCAGAGCCATCCCGTTGAGGATGGCTCCCATGGCGTGCTCCCGGACGCCGAAGCGGAGATTGCGCCCCCCCCGGTTCCGGGCCGAGAAATCCCCTCCGTCGTTGATGAGGGTCTTGTTCGATCCGGAGAGATCCGCCGAGCCGCCGACGAGCTCGGGGAGGGGTCCCGCCACGGACTGGAGGACGGCCCCCGACGCCTTCCGGGTGGCCAGGGACGATCCGACCTCGAAGGAGGGAAGATCCTCGTCCCAAGCTGCGGGAAGCTCCCGCGCCAGCCGGCGCTCCAGCTCCCGGGATCGATCCGGGATCTCCTTCCGGAACCGTGTGAGACGCTCCTCCCACCGATCCGCCAACCCCGATCCCCGCTTCCTGGCCGGTGCGAAGGCCATCCGGGCCTCCTTTGGAACCCGGAAGGTCTCCTCCGGAGGCCAGCCCAGAGCCTCCTTCGTCCGACGGACCTCGTCGGCTCCCAGGGGCGCTCCGTGGGCTGACGCGGTGTCCTGCTTGTTGGGGCTCCCGTAGCCGATGTGGGTCCGGACCAGGATCAGAGAGGGTCGACCGTCCTCTCTGGCCGCCGCCTCCAGCGCGGCGTCGATCGCCCCCAGGTCGTTGCCGTCGGTCACCTCTTCCGTGTGCCAGCCGTAAGCCTCGAAGCGGCCCGGGACGTTCTCCGAGAAGGTCAGATCCGTGGCCCCGTCGATGGTGATCCGGTTCGAGTCGTAGAGGACGTTGAGGCATCCGAGCTCCAGATGCCCGGCCAGAGAGGCGGCCTCCGAGGCGACTCCCTCCATCAGGTCCCCGTCGCTGGCGAGGACCCAGATCCGGTGGTCGAAAAGGGGACCGTCCTCCAGGGAGTATCGCTCGGCGAGCTTCTCCCGGGCCAGGGCCATTCCCACGGCGTTCCCGAACCCCTGGCCCAGGGGTCCAGTGGTGGTCTCGACCCCCGGAGTGAGGAAGTTCTCTGGGTGACCGGGCGTCTGGGAGCCGAGCTGCCGGAATTGCCGGAGCTCCTCGATGGGAAGGTCGAATCCCGCCAGGTGGAGGAGTCCGTAGAGGAGGGCCGAGGCGTGCCCGCAGGAGAGGACAAACCGGTCCCGATCCGGCCAGTCGGGACGGTCGGGATCGAAGCGGAGGAAGCGCGACCAGAGGACGAATGCCATCGGCGCCTGTCCCATGGGAGCGCCGGGGTGGCCGCTCTGGGCCGCCTCCACCATGTCCACTGCCAGGAAGCGGAGTGTGTCGATGGCGGTCTGATCTCGATCGGTCTCCACGGTACTCCTTCCTCCGTCGTTCCCGTTCCCCGGGATTCCCCGGAGATCGGCTCCGGTCACGGGCCGGGCTCACCAACGCCCGCCGTCTTCGGTCTTCACGATCTCTCGCGGCGCCGGTCGTATGAGCGAGCCCGCGCCTTGTCACTGCCGGGCGCCGAGTCTACAATGACACGTCCGCGAGACGGAGAGGTGCTGGAGCGGTCGAACAGGGCTGCCTGCTAAGCAGTTGCCCGGGGTTACTCGGGCCGGGGGTTCGAATCCCCCCCTCTCCGCCATCGCCACCGAAGGATGGTCCCGGCTCACGGCTCCGCCCTGACCACGATCGGGGCGCCGTCCGGGACATTCTCCACTATCACCGGCACCGGGTCGGGGACGGCCGGTTTCCCTTCCTCTATCGCGAGGTAACGATCAGGACCCCCCGTGTCCGGTGGAGGCCTCGTCGGCGATCATGGGTTTTCGCCGGTGCTCGTCGCATAGCACCTCTGGGTTAGAGTGTCCGATGGCACCGCTCCTCGTCGAAGGAAGGGGGGAAGGGCGAGGCCGGCCCAGATGCCTTCGCCGCAGTCGTCTCTCGCAGGGAGGTGGAGATCCCGGCGGCGATCCGAGGACTCGCGGGAAGATTGGAGACGAATGGACTCGAGAACCCAGGGGCAGAAGGCGAGGCGTTTGGCTCGACCACCTTTTGCGAGACGCGGGAGTCTGATCTCTGATCCGGTGCCTTCTTACCGATCCGTCGCCGTCCGGAAGGCGAACTTCGTCCCGGCTTCCCCGAGTTTCCGCATCGCGGGGGTCGGCGTCGAGGTGGACACTCGTGAACGCGACGGTCTTGGCCGAGGACTCGGTCCGGGTCCCCTCCGGCGGGGCTTCGCCTCTGGGAGCCCATCATCTACCCTTGCCCCGGTGCCGATGCTTCCGGCCGCCGGCCTCCCTTCATGAGCGAGACCACCGGAACCCGCTTTCTCCACTCGACGGTCGCGTCCTATCTGAGCCTGGGGACGCGGCTCGTGATCCGCTTCGCGTCCCGGATGATCCTGGCCCGCCTGGTCCTGCCGGAGGGCCACGGCCTCTACGAGCTGGCCCTGCGCCTCGTCATCCTGGCCTCGGCGGTCCGGGACCTGGGGCTCAACTTCCACCTCATGCGGGATCGGCGCCGCCCCTACGGGACGGTCTTCGCCTTCACGACGGGTCAGGGCATCCTGGTCACGGGGGCCCTGTTCCTTCTCGCCCCGGCCACGGCGGGCCTGGATCCGGACTTGCCCCTGGTTCTCCGGGTCCTCAGTTTCTGGATCCTCCTGGACGGGCTCTCTATGGTGCCCAAGATCTACTTCGAGCGGGAGCTCCGGATCGGCCGGGTGGCTCTCCCGGAGATCGGTCGGGGACTGGCCATGGCCGCGATCTCCATCGGGCTGGCCTGGAAGGGTTGGGGGGTGTGGAGCTTCGTCGTCGGCGAGCTCGTCGCCGCGTCCCTCTTCGCGGTCCTGGTGTGGATCCGGGCCTGGGGCTCCATGCCCCTGGAGATCCACTTCCGGTTGATTCCCGACCTCCTGGGCCAGAGTCGCTGGCTCCTCTCGGTCTGGGTGGCCCTGCAGGCCGTCGAGTACGTGGACATCTACATCCTGGAGCTGGTGACCCTGGACACGGCTCTGGTCGGGCAGTATTTCCGGGCCTACGAGATCGCTCTCATCATCCCCATGATCGTCTTTCCCCGGGCTCTCCTGCCGGCCCTGGTGGAGGTTCGGGACGACCCCGATCGATTCCTCACCGCCTTTCGGTTCGGCACCCTCTTCCTGCTCAGCTTCCAGGTGGTGGGAGGGTATTTCCTCTTCTTCCACGCCGACAAGGTGGTCCGGATCCTCCTGGGCACTCGATGGAGCGAGGCGGCGGGCCTCCTGAAGATCCTCTGTTTCGTTCCCTTCCTGGACGTCTTCAAGGAGCTCGGAGGCGAGATCCTGAAGGTGAAGCACCAGGATCGGGCCTGGCTGGCCATCGCCCTGGTGAATCTCCTCTGTCTCCTGGTCTTCGGCTCCCTCTTCACCGCGTTCTGGGGAGCCCGGGGAATGGCCTTCGCGAACCTCCTTCTCCTGGGCAACTACCTCATGGCCCGGCGGATGGCCAGGATCTTCGGACCCGGGTTCCGGCGTCTGGCGAAAGACCTGGTATTCGTGTACCTGATTCCCCTGCCCTGTTTTCTCCTGGCACGGTGGCTCGCTTCGCCGGAGACCTGGGTCGGGTTCGGGGCCGGGATCGTCGCCGCCGCCGTCGCCTTCGGGCTTCTGGCTCGACTCTACTGGCGGCCGTTCCAGCGCTTTCTCGCCGAGGAGTGAGGATCGCTCGGGGCTGGCCGGGTCCCGGACGCGGGGAGAGTCGGGGTCAGATCTCGACGCCCATCGGTTTGCGTAGTGCGAAGGCGAAGACGACGGAGAGGGCGAAGAAGAGGATCATCCAGGCCGGGACCCCCATCATCTCCGGCACCGTCCAGCCCGGGAGCCAGACCGCCGCCGGCTCCAGGGTCAGCCGGATCTCCTCCACCGGACTCTCCTCCGGGAGGGGCGGCTCCGCCGGGTAGATGAGCTGGTCCAGAAAGGAGCGGGCCGGTCGGACCGGGGATCGCCGCTCGATCGGCCCTCGGCCGGGGGCGGCCTTGTCGAGTCGCCGATCCCCGACCCGGATCCCGATCACGTGGTCTCCGGCCTCCTCGATCTCCAGGCGCCAGGAGAGGGTCCGATCGTCCGGGATCCAGACCGAGGGGGTGGCCTGCCGGACTCCCGGCGGGAGCTCGAGCTCGACCAGGGGCTTCCCGCTCTCCGGGGCCCGGGGGACCTGTTCCGTCTCCTCCCACCCCTCCGTCAGCCGGAGCTCCAGGATCGAGTCGTCCCCGGGCTGAAGGCCCTGGTAGCCGTAGTGGAACTGGAGCTGGGCCACCACCAGCACCAGGGGCGGGAGGATGAAGATCATGGGCACCAGGGAGAGGCGCAGATAGGAGAGGTTGTGCCGCAGGATGTCGAGCTGGGCCCGGACGATGGCCCGGAAGTCGTCGTTGAAGAGCCGGATCTCGAACAGTCCGGCGTGGATCTTCCGTTTCACCTCCGCCAGGGCCTCCTGGTTCGAGGTGGCCTTGAACGCCACCAGCATCCCGATGGCGGTGAGGAGCGAGACCACCAGGATGCCGATGATGGCGGGCATCGTCCGGAAAGGGAACAGGAGGAGGTCGAAGACCCCCCGGAGGATCTGGTTGACGAGGCTCAAGGGTGGTTCCTAGCTCGGGTCATTGGAGGGATGTCGTCGCAAGGGCTGGGAGTGGCGGTGTCGAGGACGATCCGGACCGGTCTCAGGAGAGGTAGCCCAGACCCCGGAGGCGCTTTTTGATCTCCTCCTCGTCCTTGGCGTCCTCGAGCTTGGCGAGCTCCTTCTCCAGGGCGTGGGTGATGAACTCCTCCGGCGAGGAGTAGCCGGCGATCTCCGCGTACCGCCGGACCTTGTTCACCAGCTCCTTCTCCAGCTTCACCTTCTTCGTTCCGAACATCTTCAGCCTCCTTCTCTACGAGGGAACTCTTCGATTCCGAGCTCGGCCAGGAGCGCTCCCGCCAGCTCCTTCAGGGTCGGGGCCTCCTTCCGCAGCGGTCGGCTGGTGAGGAGGATCCCCGGCACGGTTTCGTGATCCATGAGATGGGATCCGGGCCAGTCGTCGAGATTGTCCCGGAAGACCTCCTGGCTCAACCCTCCCAGGGACGAGTCGCTCGAGCAGCGGGTCCCCTTGGCGTAGCCGACGATCAGGTCGGGGCCGATCTCCAGGTGCCCCCGATTCCGGTAGGTCTCGTCCCGGGGATAGACCTTGGTGACCACCGGTCCGCCGGTCTTTGGATCCACCTCCTCCAGGAGCTTGGCCCCGATCTCCTCTACCAG
>JAWVZJ010000006.1:0-24226 GCA_033722255.1 Thermoanaerobaculia bacterium
CGGGCGAAGGAGACTTGAGAGGACCTGTCCCTAGTACGAGAGGACCGGGACGGACGAACCTCTGGTGTACCAGTTGTCGCGCCAGCGGCAGCGCTGGGTAGCTATGTTCGGAAAGGATAACCGCTGAATGCATCTAAGCGGGAAGCCTCCCTCGAGATGAGGTCTCCCCAGAGACACCTGAGAGATCATCAGGTCGATAGGCCGGAGGTGTAAGCGTTGCAAGGCGTTGAGCTGACCGGTACTAATCAGTCGATCGGCTTGGCCATTTTCGAGTGCTTTAACGCGACGAATCCGAGCGGGCACGAGCCCGCCGCATTCTCAGACGACCGATTCGGTTCGAAAGCTCGAATCAGAGTTTTCCCGGTGGCAGTAGCGAGGGGGAAACACCCGTACCCATTCCGAACACGGCAGTTAAGCCCCTCAGCGCCGATGGTACTGCATTGGAGACGATGTGGGAGAGTAGGTCGTTGCCGGGAATTAGACGTGGAAGGCCCCCGAGACTCCTCGGGGGCCTTCCTTTTTTTGGTCCTTCCGCGGGCCCGTCCCACCACCGGTTTTCAACAAGACAGATTCACCGGTCTGGAGTGAACACTTCCGAGGGAGTGCCAGCGGACCGGCCGAATGGGGAGCCTTCAGGTCAGGAGCTCTCTTCCGATTCCTCGACGATTACCGCGGTACCGTAGGCCACCAGCTCCGCCGCTGCCTTCATGACCTCGGTGGTCTGGAAGCGGAGCCCCACCACGGCGTTCGCCCCCAGCTCCTCCGCTTCCTCCTCCAGTCGGTCCAGGGCCTGCTCCCGAGCTTCCGCCAGGAGCTTCGTGTACTCCCCGATCTCCCCCCCGACCAGGTTCCGGAGCACGGCCATGACGTCCCTTCCCAGGTGACGGGTTCGGATCGTGTTTCCCCGGACCAGCCCCAGGGTCCGGACGATCCTTTTCCCGGCGATCTTCTCGGTGGTGGCGAGAATCATCGATGGACGTTCCGGTAGGGGTCGTCCCTCAGGACGTGCAAGCGATCCAGGAGGGCCGAAATCAGGAGGATCCCTCCGGCTCCGAGACCGCCGAAGACGGCGAGCTTCTCCCACCAGGGCTCGCCGGACACGGCGAAGTGGACGAGCCCGAAGACCCCGAAGCCCAGGCACCACAGCAGCAGGAGGATCCATCCCAGATTCCTCGTCCATCGTGACGCCGGGGTCCTGGGTCTCTCGTCCCATTGGTCGTCGGGGGGAATCCAGAGCGAGGTGTCCAGGGCGGCCGACCGGACCTCGACCAGACTCTCCAGCAGCGCACTACACGCCTCGCAGCCCTCGACGTGGCGTTCCACCCGCTGGCGGTCGCCTTGGGCGAGCATTCGATCCACGTATCCGCTGAGGAGGGCCTCCTCAAAGTCACGGTCGCAGCGGGCCTCGGTCATGGAGTCCTCCCTCCTTGGCCCTCGTCGCCTCCGGGAGATCGGAGGATCGAAGCGAGCCTCTTCCGGGCCCGATGAAGCCGGGACATGACCGTCCCCCGGGGGATGTCCAGGACCCGGGCGATCTCGCCGTACGAGAGATCCTGGTAGTCCCGCAGGACCACGATCTCCCGGTGCTCCGGAGACAGGGCGCCCAGCGCCCGCCACACGCGCTCCTGGAGCTCGCTTCGCCGGGCCCGCCGCTGAGGATCGGCGTCGGGATCCACGAGCTCCGGCCGCCAGCGGTCGTCGTCTCCCTCCAGGGGCTCCCATCTGCGGACCTTCCGGCGACGACGGAGATCCCGGACTCGATTTCGCAGGATGGCGTAGAGCCAGGGACGCACCGGGCGGGAGGGATCGAACCGATCCAGGTTGTCGATGAACCGCAGAAGGGTCTCCTGGGTGGCATCCATGGCGTCGTCCGGATTCCCGAGGAGCTGGAGGCCCAGGAGGTAGACCGCCTCGCGGTGCCGCAGAGCGAGCTCCTCCAGGGCGACCTCCTCACCCTGCCGGGCCCGCAGCGCGAGCTCCCGGTCGGTGGATGCCTCGGGGCATCCCTCGGGAGAGGTCGGGGTCGAGAGAGTCATCACCGTGTCCACATGATTCCATACGGCTGGGTGCCGGTTCTATTCCTCACCGGGAATCTACGGCAGACGGCCGGCCATCAGACTCCGTCGCCCGAGCTGCCGCTCCCATCGCCCGGATCGTGATCGCTCCTGGATCCTCGACCCGCTGTCAGCTGGTTCCGGATAAAGTCCGATCGATCCCCGGGAGCTCCGTCTCCGTGGCCGGGTCCCGGGGCTTCGGACCATGAGCAAGCCCGACTTCTCCATCGTCATACCGACCTTCGAGAGGATGGATGTGTTGCCGGAGGTCCTCGAGGCGGTGGACGACCAGGACACGGGAGCGGCCTTCGAGGTGGTCGTGGTGGACGACGGCTCCCGGGATGGGACCGCTTCCTTCCTCCGGAGCTGGCGTGCCGTCCACCCGTTCCGGGTCCTTCGGCAGGAGAATCGGGGCCCGGCCGCGGCCCGGAATGCCGGGGTCGCCGCCGCCCGAGGACGTCGAGTGGCCTTTCTAGGGGACGATACGGTCCCTGCTTCCGACTGGCTCGCAGCCCACGATCGGACCCGGGAGGAAGATCCCGGGACCGGTCCTGTGGCTGTCCTCGGGTACACTCGATGGCATCCGCGGATTCGCCGGACGCGATTCCTCGAATTCATCAACGAGGAGGGGCTTCAGTTCGGGTACGGGTTGATCGACGATCCCGAGGACGTTCCCTTCAACTTCTTCTACACCTCGAACATCTCTCTGCCCCGAGCTCTCCTGCTGGAAGAGCCTCTGGACGAAGGATTTCCCTATCCCGCCTGGGAGGACACGGAGCTCGCCTATCGCCTGACCCGGCGTCTCGGGCTACGGATCGTCTACGAGCCGAAGGCCGTGACCCTCCACGACCATCCCACGGACTTCGACCGTTTCTGTGACCGGCAGGAGAAGGCCGGGTACTCGGCCGTGGTCTTCTACCGCCTCCATCCGGAGCTGGGTGACTTCCTGGGGATCGGGAACGGAGGTCCGCCTCCGGTGCCCTCCCGAGTCCCCCAGGTGCTTCGGGAGCTCCTGGTTCGGGCCTTGCAATCGTTCCCGGTGAGCCTGCCCCGGATCTGGCAGGAGGCCCTTCGCTACCACTACATCCTGGGTCTTCGACGGGGCTGGCGAGAGCTTGGAGGTGCGAAAGCATGAACCGATATCAGAACCAGCAGAAGTCCCTGCGGAGTCACTCGTCGATCCGTATCCCGCTCCTGGTGCTCCTGGTCTGCATCGTTGGGGTCCCATTCACCGCGTCGGCGGACGAGCCCCGGAGCCGGAGCGAGGTCCGGACATCCGAGACGGCGACGGAGACTTCCCGGAGCGCGCCTTCCACCCGATCGGCCACCTCGCAATCGGCCGAGCGGACCCGGGGCGGGACGGAGAGCCGAACCCGGATCCGACGCCGGACTCCGGACGGAGATTCGGATGCGGGCGACCGGCGTCACTACCGACGCCACCGGTTCTCTCCCTGGTACCGATCCCACAGCTACTGGAGCTGGGGATGGGGAGGTTGGGGATGGGCCTTCGGCCCCGGCTTCGTGGTCATCCACGACCGGGATCCGGGCCGGGGCTACGGCGCCCTGGACCTGGATGTCCGGCCCGAAGAGGCGGAGGTCTGGGTCGACGGTCGCCGGGTGGGGATCGCGGACAACTACGACGGCTTCCCCACCTATCTCTGGCTGCCTTCCGGGGACTACGAAGTGGTCTTCTACCATCCGGGGTACCGGACGATCCATCGGGAGTACGCCATCTTCGATGGCATGATCATCGACGTCGAGGACGCCATGGTCCGGGGAGAGGCGACTCCCCCGGAGGATCTCCTGGATCGCCCCACGCCGAGGCGCGACGCCCGGATCGAACGGAACCGGAAACGCCGGTTGGAGGTGCAGCGGGATCGGGAAGAGCGGTCCTGGCGGCAGCGGGAAACCGACGCCCGGCGGGAGCAGGATCGGGCTCGGTATTCCGAACGGGACCGGACCGTTCGGGACTCCGAACCCGGGGGAGAAGAACGCTGGAGAGAGCGGGAGAGAAACGTACTGCCGGCGGAGGAGCCGAGGGGCGACGCCTCGATCCGACTGCGAGTCGCCCCCGGGGACGCTTCCGTCTACCTCGACGGCTCCTTCCTGGGATTGGCGCGGGAGATCGGAGAGCTCTCGCTGGAACCGGGGGACCACCGGCTGGAGGTCGTACGGCCCGGCTACGAGGCGCACACCGAAGAGCTGGAGTTCGAGCCCGGCGAGGTGATGGAGTTGGAGATCGAGCTGGAGGAGGACTGAGAGCTTGTGAATCACTCTCCGCCCTACTCCGGGTGCCCCCGAATCACCGCTCGCGGCGTTGCGGACCCTCGACGTAGGCTCCGCGCTACGCCTGCGTCGCCGCGCCTTGCGAGCGGCGCCCGGATGAACCCCTCGCGACGGCCGGAGATGGATTCACAAGCTCAGACCGGGTGAGGGGACCATCGTCTCAGGCGGGGCAGACTCGCAAGATGTCCTTCTTCCAACGGGCCGTGGCCAGCTCCAGGGTCAGATCGCTGTCGCCTTCGTAGTCGCGCCGGGGAATCCGTCGGCACGGAACCGAGAACCGGGTGGCGCCGGCCAGAAAGAAGGGATCCAGGAGAAGCTCGCCGTCCCTGCTCCGGGCTTCGCATTCCCCGTGGACGTCCCGGGTCCCGCTCCAGCGGTTGACGGCGACGAGGGACAGCAGGTCGGCCACCGCCAGCCAATGGTAGTCGTCTTCGATCTCGGCCGGGCGGAGCCCGACCTCCTCCAGCCAGGTTTCCTTCGATTCCTCGAGCTCTGCCACCAGCTCCACCATCCCGGGGCGCTCCGGGTGGAGCTCCCGGGCATGGGTCAGGACCAGGAGAGCGGTGTAGGGGTCCTCCTCCCCGTAGCGGAGGATCCCACGGCGCCAGATCTCCATCCGGAGCTCTTCGTCGATCTCGTCGAAGGAGAGGGGGGCGCCGCTGTCCGGATCGACCCGGGGAGCCGAGTCGACCTCCCTCCAGCCGTTGTCGTGAAGTCGGATCGCCTGGAGGAGAGACTGGCGTCGGGGATGCTCCAGCAGCTCCGGGTCTCGCCAGAGGGCGAGGAGCTCCGAGGCGAGATGAGCGTGGTCGGACTGAGTGACGAGGACGAAACGATCTTCTTCGACGCGTACCAACATGGGCCTGGAGAGGATATAGTAATCGTCCGGGCCCAACTCGCTTTCCGGCGGCCTCCCGGCCGAAGGTCGGGGGGAGGGGTCCCCGTTCCGAGATTCGGAGTTCGATGAACATCAACCAGTGAGAGAAGGCAAGGAGGAAACACAGATGCGACGTGCAATGGCCATGATTCTGGTCGGATTGTTCGGGATCGCGATGGCTGCCCAGGCCGCGGACAAGCCCCGGATCGCGGTGCTCGAGTTCAAGAACAAGGCCGACAATTCCTGGTGGCGGGGCCGGGGAGCCGCTGCCGCCCAGGACGTCTTCGTCACCGAGCTCGTCAAGAGCGGGAAGTTCCGGGTCATCGAGCGGGAGCAGCTCGCGGCCTTGATGCGAGAGAAGAACCTCTCCCTCTCCGGAGACCTGGATCCGTCCACCGCGGTCCGGGCCGGCAAGCTGCTGGGGGTGGACTACCTACTCACCGGAGCCCTGACCGAGTACGGGAAGTCGGACACCAACGTGAGTGGAGGCTGGCGGTTCTCCGCCAAGAAGAGGAGCTTCGAGGCGGCCATGAACGCCCGGCTGATCGACACCGAGACCGGTGAGATCGTCTGGGCCGACGAGGCCAGCGCCGAAGAGGGGAGCTTCAACCTCAAGATCCGCGGCGTCGGAGGCGGAGTCGACGACGACAAGATGTTCGACAAGGTGCTGAAGCCGATCATCCGCCAGCTCACGGCGAGTCTCAAGGTCGCGGACGTCTGATCCGGCCCGGCTGAAGCAACATCCGGGGCGGACCGTCCGGTCCATCGCCGTAGCGAAAGGGTGGGCCGGACAGCTCGCCGATCAGGGCGAGAGCGCCACCCGGCGGACAGCGTCGGCGATGGCTCCGGGGACTTCCTCCTGGAGGAAATGGCCGGCGTCCGTCCGAGTGCTCCGGGCCTCCGGGAGGAGCTTCTCGATCCAGCTTCGGACGCCACCGAGGATCGGATCCCGGTCACCCCAGACGATTTCCGTCGGGCCCCGGAAGGACTCCACCAGCTCCTGGCATCGCTCCAGGTCGGGGATCGCCGGGTGATCCAAGGAGTCCGGGACCATTCTCGCCAGGGCCAGGGGCGCGGCACGCCGTCTCCAGCCGCGGAGGGGATACCGATAGGCCCGGGCGATCGCGCCCCGGATGCTCTTCCGATCCCCCTGGGCCCAATGGAGGACCCGCTGCGGGAAGCCCAGCCCCCGAAAGACCAGGGTGCTCACCACCGGAAGCCGGGAGAACCGGTGGAACAGGGTGGGCCGGAATCCCTCCTTGGGAGGCCCAACCACGGTGTTCAGGAGCACCATCCCCGCCAGCGACTCCGGGCGATCCGCCGCCATCCGGAGGCCGATGGGACCGCCCCAGTCCTGGCCCACGAGGACGAAGCGATCGAGGCCGAGCCCGTCGACCACTCCACCGATCCACTCCGCGTGATGATCCAGTCGGTGGATCTCGGGATCTCCCGGCTTGTCGGAAAAGCCCAGTCCCACCAGATCCGGTGCCACGCAGAGCAACGGCTCCTCGGCGAGGCGGCGGAACACTCTCCGGTAGAGAAAGCTCCAGGTGGGATTCCCATGGAGGAAGAGCACCGGCGTTCCGGATCCCTGCCGAAGGCCGTGGATGCTCCATCCGTCCGCTTCCGTCCGGAACCGTTCTCCGGGAAGCCGGCTCTGGAGCCAGCCGGGGAGGGCCGGAACGGCCCTCACCGATTCCGCTCGGAGGATCCGTGGTCAGAGCCCCGATGGGCCGGGTTCCAGCGGGCGACGACCACCGTGATGTTGTCCCGTCCGCCATTCCTCTTCGCCTCGGCCACCAGGAGGTCGCAGGTCTCGGCCGGATCCCGTCCGGAACCCAGGATCTCGGCGATCCGGTCGTCTTCGACCTCCGAAGTGAGCCCGTCGGTGCAGAGGAGCAGTCGGTCCTCCGCCGAGAGCCTCTCGACCCGGGTCTCCGGCTCGACCTCGTCGGATCCTCCTCCGACGGTGTTGACGAGCTGATGGCGGAACGGACTGTCCCGGATCTCCTCTTCGTCCAGGGCGCCCTGGTCGACCAGGGCCTGGGCCAGGGTGTGGTCCCGGCTGAGCTGTTCCAGGTCGCCGTCCCGGAGCCTGTACAGACGGCTGTCGCCGGCGTGCACCACGAACAGCCGATCCCCGATCAGGAGCCCGCTGGTGAGGGTCGTTCCCATCGGACGGAAGTCCCCGTCTTCCCGGCTCGCCACGTCGACCCGGGAAGCGCTCCGACGGATCGCCCCCTCCACCGCCGTCCGCGCCCTCCCGATCTCCTCCTCCGAGCACGGACCCGCCAGGGCCGGCATGGAGTCGACCAGACTCTCCATCACCGTCTCCAGGGCCAGGGAGCTCGCCTCTCGGCCCCGGGAATGGCCGCCCATTCCGTCGGCGACGATCAGGAGCCACCCGCAGGCAGGAGGGGGCTCTCCCCTCCGATCCGAGGGGGCCAGCGAGCTCTCGAGGATCTCCACCTCACTTCCGAGCCGGGCCACGAGATACTGATCCTCGTTCTGAGACCGGACACGGCCCTGGTCCGTCCGTCCGGCGACCGTGAGCCCGCTCCGGGGAATGGTCCCCGAGGCGTCCTCTCCGCACTGCCGGGACCCTCCTCGCGTCACCACTGTCTCAGCTCGCCTTCTCCTCGGCCTGCTCGTACCGGTTCAACCGGTTGTAGAGGGTCTTGACGCTGATCCCCAGGGCCTCCGCCGTCTTCTCCTTGTCTCCGTCCATCTTCTGGAGGGTGGCCAGGATCAGTCGCCGCTCCACCTCGTCGATCGACGATCCGATCCTCACCTCGAGGTGGGAGTCTTCCCCTCCTTCCTCTCCGTCGGGGCCGTCGGTCTTCAGGGGTGGGGGAAGGCAGTCGACGTCGATCCGGTCCTCGGCCAGGATGAAGGCCCTCTGGACGACGT
Source organism: Thermoanaerobaculia bacterium (assembly GCA_033722255.1). Classification (GTDB taxonomy): domain Bacteria; phylum Acidobacteriota; class Thermoanaerobaculia; order Multivoradales; family JAIOJS01; genus JAWVZJ01. Next base: position 8,128 of record JAWVZJ010000006.1, read on the forward strand.
TCTGGAGCTCCCGGACGTTGCCGGGCCAGTCGTGGCGTCGGATCTGCTCCATGCATTCCTCCGTGAATCGGAGCTGGCGCTCCTCCCGCTCGTTCAGCTCGTTCAGGAAGTGCTGGGCCAGGAGCTCCACGTCGTCCCCGCGTTCCCGGAGGGGAGGAAGCTCGATGGGGAAGACCTTCAGCCGGTAGAGCAGGTCCTCTCGGAGCTTGCCTTCTTCCACCGCCTGATCCGGATCCCGGTTGGTGGCGGCGATCACCCGAACATCCACCTCGATCTCCTTGTCTCCTCCCACCCGTAGGATCCGACCCGTCTCCAGAACCCGGAGAAGCTTGATCTGCATCTCCAGCGGCATCTCCGTGATCTCGTCCAGGAAGATCGTGCCCCCGGACGATCGCTCGAAGTATCCCTTGTGCTGCCGGTTGGCTCCGGTGAACGACCCCTTCTCGTGGCCGAAGAGCTCGCTCTCGATCAGGTTGGGCGAGATCGCGCCGCAGTTCAGGGGGAGATAGCTCTGTCGGCGTCGCTTGCTGAGCTGATGGAGGGTCAGTGCCGCCAGCTCCTTCCCCGTGCCGCTCTCACCCACCAGGAAGACGGTGGCGTCGGTCGGCGCCACCTTGTCGATGAGGTCGTAGACGACCTGCATCGGCTCCGAGGTGCCCACCATGGGACCGAACCTCCCGAGCTCCCGGAGCTCGGCCCGGAGGGACGATACCTGCTCCTGGAGCTCGAGAGTCTCCTTGAGACGGGACAGGAGGCTCTGGAGCCGATTGATGTCCACGGGCTTGGTGAGGTAGTCGTAAGCTCCGAGCCGAAGGGCCGCGATGGCGGTCTCTACCGTGGCCTTGCCCGTGATCATGATCACCTCGACGGTCGGGTCGTCTTCGAGATCCTCGAGGATCTCGGTTCCCTTGCCGTCGGGGAGGATCAGGTCGATGAGGACGACGGCGGGCCTGGAGTCCGAAATCTTCTCCCGGGCCTCTTCCAGGGTTCCGGCGGTCATGGGCTCGAAGCCCTCGGATTCCACGACTTCGGCGAGCCCGCTTCGCGAGTGGGCGTCGTCGTCGATGATCAGAGCTTCGAGCATTTCATTCCTCGTCTCTCGCCGTGGGCCACCGCAGGGAAACCCGGTGTCGACCATCCCCGGTCCTGGTCGAGGCCAGTCGCCCATCCGGCTCCACCAGGAGGCTCGCCAGCGTGAATCTGGAGGGTGATTGTCCCTCATCCGGGAGGATATCCCAAGCCGCCGGGATCCGGGAGCCCTCCTCCCTCGGACCGTCGTCCGTGATCACCAGGAATCGGCTCCGTTCGTCGGCACCGGCCGACCACTCGACGGTTCCGCCCCCGTCAGAGCGTTCGAACCGCTCCAAGGCGGCGACGGTGAGGTCCAGGAGGATGTCCTCCAGGTGGGAGCGGGGCAGGGGAAGCTCGAGGGCCGTTCCGGGTTTCTGGACGGTCAGATCGACCCCCATCTCCCGGCAGGTGGGACCCAGGAGCTCCCGGAGGCGATCGACCACCGGGCCCAGCGGGACCGGCTCGGGATCGGGGCGGTCGGGAGCCGAGGTCTCGAGCCAGAGTTCGGCCAGGCCCTGGGCCCGACCGAGCTCCTCCGCCAAGATCCGGGTCCAGCGAGAGACCCGCTCCGGATCCAGGGTGCCGGATCCCACGGCTCGCTGCAGGAGTCTCACGTGGAGCGTAAGGGCGTTCAGCGGTCCGGCGATCTCGTGGCGGAAGCCCGGCTGGAGGAACGCGAGATTCCTCCCCCGCTGGGCGACTGCGAGCTCCCGTACCAGGTGGAAGCTCATCGAGAGAGCGTGCTCATCCGGTGCCCGGCTCCTCGGTGCGGCCTCCCAGCGTGGCCGGAAAGAGCTCCAGGGCCCGGGACCACCGGTCGGCGTCCTCGCCTCCCCTTCGTCGGCTCCACTCGGTCTGCTCCAGCAAGAGGCTGGCTCCCAGGGACCGGACCAGACGGAAGGCGAGGCGACGGGCCCCGGCCGGACCCCGATCCTGGACCCGTCGGACCTCCTCCTCGAGATCGCCGAGGCCCTCCGCCAGGGTCGAGGCCCGGCTTCGGAGGCCGGACTCTCGAATGGAGCCGAGGCGTTCCTCGATCTCCGCCAGGAAGGGCTCGAGGGCGTCGTCCCTGGAGATCGCCCGGAGCGCGTCGAGGCTGAGCACGTTCGTGGTGCCCTCCCAGATCGGAAGGACCTGGGCGTCCCTCAGGAGCCGGGGGAGATCCGTGTCCTCGATGTATCCGGCGCCTCCGAAACACTCCAGAGCCTCGCTGGCGACCCGGACGGCCTGCTTGCCTGTGAAGAGCTTGACCAGGGGTGTCAGCAGTCGGAGGGCGGCCTCCTCGCCGGATCCGGCGGATCCTGTCTCTACCCGACCCTGGAGCTCTGCGGCCCGGAAGACCAGGACCAGCGCCAGGGCGGTCTCGGCCTCCAGGATCTCCAGGGTTCGGCGATGGAGGGGATGGTCGATCAGGCTCCGGCCGAAGGCCCGGCGACGCCGGGCGTAGTCGGAGGCCAGGGCGACGGCTCGACGCATTCCCCCGACGGCGGCGTTGGCGTTGTAGATCCGGGTCACGTTCATCAGGGTCGTGATCCGGCGGACCCCCTCGCCGATGTCGCCGATCCGATGCGCCGGGGTACCGTCGAGGGTCAGCTCCGCCGTGGGAAGGGCGTCGGTCCCCAGCTTGTCCTTGAGGCGGTCGATCCGGATCCTCCGGAGCCGTCCCTCCTCGTCCCGGAGCTCGAGGTAGAAGAGGGCCAGCCCCCGGGATCCCTCCGGGGCTCCCTCCGGACGGGCGAGGGTGAAGGCCACGTCGGACTTCACGGCGGAGGTGAACCACTTCGACCCGTGGAGTGACCATCCGCCGTCCCGTCGGCGGGCCACGGTCTCGGAGCGTCCCACGTCGGACCCTCCAGTCCGCTCGGTCATCCACTGACCGGAGACCCAGAACTCCCGGGGATTCCGGCTGATCAGCCGGGGGAAGGCCCGGTTGCGGACCTCCTCGGCCTCCGGGGTCACCTCCAGGAGCCGGGCGGCGCCGTCGGTCATGGCCAGGGGACAGAGGTAGGTGGCACTGGAGGGGCCGTAGAGGTAGAGGAGGGCGTGCTGCACGATTCGGCTCCGGTCTCCCCAGGAGCGCTCGTACGCGGTGGCCACGAGGCCTCGCTCGGCGGAGAACCGTCTCAGCTCGTCCCAGGCGCGGCTGGTTTCGATCCGGTCGATTCTCCGCCCCCAGGGGTCGTAGGGGACGTGTCGCGGGGGATTTGTTTCCGCCTCCATCGCCAAGTCGGCGAGATCGGTCACCGCCCGCTCTCCCAGCTCGGTGAGCTCCGGCTCGACCTCCCTCAGGGTCTCCTCTCCCAGGATCCGTCGCAGCAGCGAGTCCAGGACCGGATCCTCCAGGTACTGGTTCCCCAGGGCCGGTGGATCCTGATGGAACGTGTCCGTCCGGAGAGGGCGTTCGGGGATCAGGGTTTGATCGGTCATCGGGTCCTCCAGGCTCCAATATACTCCCGCCATGGCCTACTTCAACCAGGAGCTGGGGTTCTCGGTGGGAGAGGAGGGGGAGGTGATTCTGGACACCCGGGAGGAGCACCAGGTCGCTCCCGGGACGATCCACTTCGCGGTGCTGGGCACCCTGGGGGAGGTCGCCGCGGCCTCCACCGCCGAGAGGGCGGTCGTCCCGGTGGACGTCCACGTCCGCCTCCTCCGCCGGGCCCGTCCGGGGCGTCTGGTGGCGAGGGGCCGCCGGCTGAAGGCCGGTGGGCGCCTGGTCTTCGCCGAGGGAGAGGTCCTCCAGGACGAGAGCTTGGTGGCGAAGGTGGAGGTAACCTTCGCCGTCGTGGGCTGAGGGGTGAAAAAAAGATGGGCGCTATGGGAGCGCCCATGGAGAAAAGGGTGAGGATCGGAATATAACGGGATCCGAGCCCGGGATCAAGCCGGCGATCGGGAGGGGGGCCCGTCCTCGCCATCCTTTCCCGGGGAATCGTCCAGGAGACCCCGGATCAGATTCTGCTTCGAGAATTCCCCCCGGCTCAGGAAGGTCAGGAGACCCTCCCGGCCCAGGAGGCGCTGGCGGATCGCCCGGAGGGAGAGGCCGCGTCGGCGGAGATCGACGGCCCTTTCCGCCAGCTCCAGCCAGTAACCGATCCTCCGGTCCAGGGCCTCGCCGGGATTCCGGATCGCTCCCGCGTGGGCGCAAAAGAGGATCTCCGGCTCCAGGGATCGCACCCGTCGCAAGCTCTCGATCTGGGACCAGGGGTCCTCATCGCTCCGGAGATACCGGATCCGGGGTGCGACGAAGAGGTCCCCGGTGAGGACCCACCTTCGGGAGGGATCCCAGAAGGCGACGTGATCCCCGGAATGCCCCGGGGTGCGCAGGACGTGGAACGGCCGGCCCCCCAGAGGAACCGTTTCCCCTATGACTCGGCACGAGACCGCTTCCGGCCGCCCCCAGACGATCTGCCGGTAGAGGGGGACGGGATACCCCCGCCTCAGGATCTTCACCGTCTCCGGCGGAGCCAGGAGCTCGACGTCGAGCTCCCGTCGGAGTCGTGCGTCTCCCCCTACGTGGTCCTCGTGGTGATGGGTATGGACGACGCTCCGGATGCCGGCCTCCCGGGCCCACCGGGACAGCTCCCGGGAGGTTGCGGGAGGCCCGCTGTCCAGGAGAGTGTCTCCGAACCGATAGACCGAGACCCGGTACAGGGGCCGTCCGAGGACGGTGCGGGCGAGCTCGATCCGGGGAACCGGCTCGTGATCGGCGATCCGGAGCACGAAGTCTCATCTTGCCGCGTTGCGGCGACACCGGTCAAGCCGGTCGCCAACGCGGACCGTTCGTCCTCGTCGTCGGAAGACCGCGGTGCTGTCTCTTGACCGATGCCGGGTACGAGTCGGCGGCGACTCGGAGCCGTTCGGAGGAGCTCTCAGGGCTCGAAGTCCCGGGATACCGGATTCTGTTCCCAGGACCCGTAGGTCGGGTTGGGAAGGACGATGTATCTCCGGCCGAACTCCCGGAACGCCTCGGCGTCCCCGACACGGTCCGACTGACTTCCCCCGGGGAAATCCCGGATGTTGTCCCCGATCCACATCAGGATCTCCAACGGAGGCCACTCCGGCGACGCGGTCCCCTCTTCGATCGCGTTCCACCGGCCCTCCTTGGAGCGCTCGTCGGTCCGCAAGAGCATGAGATCCCAGGGGATCCCGAACCTGCGGAAGTTCTCCTCCGTGGCCTCCCGCGACCTTTCGGAGCGGTTCGAGACGATGGCGATGGTCCCCCCCAGCTCTCGGATCCGCTGGAGGAAGGGGACGACCCCCGGCAGGGGAGGCGCCTGCCGGCGCGACACCCACTCCCGCCAGGTCTCGGCCTCGAAGTGATTCCCGCTCCGATCCAGCCAGACCTGATAGGCGACGTTGTCGATCGCGGTCTCGTCCGCGTCCACCACGACGGCCCAGGTTCCCGGCTTCCGGCCCTTGGCCAGCTCTTCGAGGCGTTCCGTGGCCAGGAGATACGCTTGGTGGAAGGCCGCCTGGTGCTCGGCGGACGAGGCGGTCCACCGGGTGGATTTCGTGATCTCTCCCCGGTCGCTGGAAGCCGGTGTCTCGGGAGCGGAGGGAGCCCTTCCGGTGGCACATCCCGTGAGGATCAGGCCGGCGAGGAGGATCGTGGCGGGCGCTCCCCGGCTGGCGCTCTTCGGGCGGGGGGTCCCGGGGATCGGGAACGAGGGTCGGGGGAGGCGAGGGACGGGGGTCGGAAGGAGGGTCATCATGGGAAGCCATGCTAGTCGATGGTCCGGCCGGCATCGAAGACCGGGGCCGTCGGACGGGATCGATACGATGAGGACGAGGAGGTTCGACATGGTGGAATCGACGGTGGCCGTGGTCACGGGGGGAAGCCGGGGGATCGGCCGGGCGGTGGTGGAGGCTCTGTTGGAGGAGGGGACCCGGGTCTTCTTCTGTAGTCGTCGTCCCGAGTCGGTGTCCCGGGCGGAGGAGGAGCTTCGACGGGAATGGGGGGACGCGGTGACGGCCGCGGTCGTCGACGTCCGCTCTCCCGATGCGGTGGAGGAGTTCGTCCGCTCGGTGGTGGCGGACGCCGGACGGATCGACGTGGTCGTCAACAACGCCGGGATCGGGAACTTCGCACCAGTGGACGAGATCGACCCCGGGGAGTGGAGAGAGACCTTGGAGACGAATCTGTCGGGCGCCTTCCACCTCATCCGCAGCGCGGTCCCCGGAATGCGGGAGCGTGGCGAGGGCTGGATCGTGAACATCGTCTCCCTGGCGGGTCGTCATCCCTTCGCCGGCGGCGCCGCGTACAACGCCAGCAAGTTCGGGCTCCTGGGTCTCTCCGACGCGGCCATGCAGGATCTCCGGGAAGACGGGATCCGGGTTTCGGCCATCCTTCCCGGAAGCGTGGATACCGAGTTCGGGGGCGGCGACGGGGACGGAGCCTGGAAGCTCGTCCCGGAGGACGTTGCTCGGGCGGTCCGGGACCTTCTCCGCTATCCGGAGAGGGCGCTGCCGAGCCGAATCGAGATGCGTCCGACGCGGACGGAGTGAGCCGGGCTCGAGGCCAGAGCTTGTCCCCGAGCCAGGCGCGGCCCCACGGCCGAAGATCACCTGGCCCGCGGGTTGCCCTTCCGGCCCCCGCTCCCGCAACCGAAGGACCGGTCCAGGGTCCTCGACCGGTCAGCTTCCCGTCTTCATCCTCAGGAATGCCCGAAGCGACGCCACGGGAAGGTGCGAGTGTTAGAGCACGGTCATCACTTCGTCACCGTAGAGGACCACGGGCCCTTTCGGGCCTTCGCCTTCCGCCCCCACGGGCTCCATGGTGATGAAGGCGGCCCGGGTCTCTTCGGGCATCGTCCGGGATCCCAGCTCCACCGTCTCCCCTTCGGAGACCCGGAAGCTCCCGGCGTCCAGAGGACGCTGCTCGGCTCCCGCGGCGAACCAGAGTCGGTAAATCCGGGACTCTCCCGGGGGCTCGAGCCCCTCCACCTTCAGGTACCAGTGCTGATGATCGCCGGCGATGTAGAGGACGCCGCGGGCTTCGGGGATCGGTGATTTCGACGGGGGCCGTAGGGGGCAGATCTCCGTGGAGAGGTCGGTGACCAGGCCGAGCCGCGATTCGATCTCCCCCAGGGCTCTCCGGTTGGCGGCGACGAGGGCGGACTGCTGTTCCCGGGCCTCCTCGAGGCCCCGCTGGAGATCCCGGAGGGCCGCCTCCTGTTCGGCGAGGAGCTCCCGCTGGGCCGAGAGCTGGGACGAACCCCAGACCAGACCGCCGGCGAGGCCGACGGTCAGGAGCGCCAGAACGGCGGCCACCCAGTAGGGCACCCCGGAACTCCGGGACGAGGCCTCCGGGGAGGATCGAGGGGGGATCGGATCGGGGGAGGTCCGTTGATCGGGCATCTCCGCGATTCCGGGCTCGATCCTCTGCGTCTCGTTCCCGGCCAAGGCGGTGAGGATCCGTTCTTCCAGCTTCGAGGTCGGCTCGACGGGCTCGGCGTGGAAGCCGAGAAGCCCGAGGGCTTCCAAGTACCGGCGGAGGAGGACGCCGTCGATCTCGTCGGCTTCCTCCATGAGGGCCTCGGTCGCATCGCGTCCCTCCGCTTCCAGGACGCGGAGGGCCCGCAGCAGGGCCTCCTCGTCCGGATCGATTCCAGGTCCCGATTCGTCGGTCAAAGCAGCTCTCGGATCTCTTGTCTCAGCTCTCGTCTCAGCTTCTTCATAGCCAGAAGGGTCCGGGTCTTGACCGTCCCCAGGGGGGTATCGGTCTCTCGGGCGATCTCTCGCTGGGTCATCCCCTGGTAAAAGGCCAGCTCCAGGACCTCCTTCTGCTCCGTCGGGAGCTCGTTTAGGGCGCTCCGGACTCGCTCCCGTCTCTCTTCGTACCATACGGCCCGGGCCCCTTCGGGGGATGTATGGAGGTCTCTCGTCTCCTTCCCGGCCTCGGCAGCGGTCCGGTCCCGGACCTCCCGGCTCCGCAGGAGATCGATGGCCCGGCTCCGGGCGATCATCACCAGCCAGGTGGATGGGCTGGCCCGCCGTCGGTCGTACTGATCGGCCTGTTCCCAGGCCTGGACGAAGGTCTCCTGGACCACCTCTTCGGCGTCCCGGGTGGTGCCCAGGATCTTCCGGGCCACGCCCAGGAGGAGGGACGCGTACCGCCGATAGAGCTCCGCGACCGCGTCCTGGCGACGGGCCGTCATCCTCTGGACCAGCTCCGCGTCCTCGAGGCCCGCCAGGGGCGAGGGGGACGCGAGGGGATCGGTGTCGGCGGAAGTCACGTCGGAGCATAGAATACCCCACGTCCATGGATGCCCGGGGAAGCCAGATCGCCGTCGTCGGTGCCGGAAAGCCCACGGATCGGGTTCGCCGGCAGGCGGAAGAGCTCGGTCGTCGCCTGGCCCGGGGGGGAGCGGTGGTGTGGACCGGAGGTCGGGGAGGAGTCATGGAGGCAGCATCCCGCGGAGCCCGGAGCGAAGGAGGGAAGACGGTCGGAGTGCTCCCCGGCACCTCGATGCGGGAGACACCCCCCAATCCCTGGGTCGAGACGGCCGTGTTCACCGGTCTGGGCCAGGCCCGGAACCTGGTTTTGGTCCTCTCCGCCGACGCCGTGGTGGCGGTCGGGGGAGCGTGGGGAACCCTGTCCGAGATCGCCCTGGCGAAGAAGCATGGCCGTCCCGTGGTGCTCCTGGACAGCTGGACGCTGACGCCTCCCGAGGGGGCACCGGGAGAGGGCCTGGAGGTGGCCCGGGAGGCCTCCGAAGCCTCCCGGCGAGCCCTGACGCTGGCCAGGGAGGGCCGCGGCGGATGAGTCGCGGCGAAGACGATCCGATCCGTGGAGGCGATCGGCCCCGGGGTCCCCGTCAGCCGGCGATCCGGGTGCTGATGATGCCCAGGGACACCAACGCCCTGGGCACGATCTTCGGGGGGATCATCCTCTCCTACATCGATCAGGCGGGAGCCGTCGAGGCCCACGTGAAGGCCCCGGGTCGCCTGGTCACCGTCGCCATGCGGGAGGTGGAATTCCACGAGCCGGTCTTCGTCGGGGACCTGGTGAGCTTCTTCACCGAGACGGTGGAGACGGGGACCACCTCTGTGACCGTCCGGGTCGTGGTTCAGGCGGAGCGGTCGAACACCGAGTCCGACCCGGTCCGGGTCACCGAGGCCGAGGTGGTCTACGTGCAAGTCGACGCGAAGAATCATCCGGTGCCCCTCCCGGAGGAGGAGTGACGGTGTCGAGCCGCTTCCCACGTCCTGCTTTGCCCGACGCTCTCCCGGGCCGGACGCCACGGAGCCGACGGGTTTGACGTTGGACGGTCAGGAGCCCAGGATCTTCACCTACGAGGAGGCCCTGGAGACCTTCCCCAGGGTCTACCGCATCACCGAGGCCGCCGTGAAGGAGGTGGAGGCGCTCTACAACCGTGTCCAGAGCCTGGAGGAGGGGGAGGACCGTCGGAGGGAGCTCGACCAGGCCTACCGGGAGATCGTTCGGAGCTGGGCCCGGCGGGTCCAGGAAATCGGTTGCCAGGTCAAGGGCCCCTGGCTGGTGGACTGGGACTGTGGCGAGGGCTACTACTGCTGGCGCTATCCCGAGCCGAACCTCACCCACTTCCACGGCTACGAGGAGGGCTTCGCCGGGCGTCTGCCGATCCAGTGATCGGAACCGACGCCGATCTCCGCGCCGGGAGCGGAGATCACGTGATAAACAACGGACCATGCACGCGATTCGGAGGGACTTCTCGGCGGGGCGAATCGAGGTGATCACCGGAGGAATGTTCTCCGGCAAGAGCGAGGAGCTCGTCCGGAGGCTCCGACGGGCCTTGATCGCCCGCCAGAGGGTCCAGGTCTTCAAACCGGTGCTGGACAGCCGCCACGCCCCGGACAAGATCGTGACCCGGGATCGACGGGAGGTGGCGGCGGTGACCGTCCGGGACAGCGGCGAGCTCCGGTCCTCCCTGGAAGAAGAGGTCCAGGTGGTGGGGGTGGACGAGGCCCAGTTCTTCGATCGGGGCCTGGTGGAGCTCGTCACCGAGCTCGCCGACGGCGGAGTCCGGATACTGGTAGCCGGCCTCGATCAGGACTACCGTCGTCAGCCCTTCGGGCCTATGCCCCACCTCATGGCCCTGGCCGAGCACGTGGACAAAATGCACGCGGTCTGCGTGTCGTGCGGGGCGCCTGCCCACTACAGTCAGCGCTTCGCCGGGGGGCGGGACCAGGTCCAGGTGGGAGACAGCGAGGCCTACGAGGCCCGCTGCCGGGAGTGCTACGAGCCCTACGAGCCGGCGGACGACTCCGGGTAATCGAGCGCACTGTCGGTGAGTAGCGCCCCGATCTCGCCCACCCGCTCCACCACCCGGTGGGCTCGGGACAGCGATTCGGAGTCGTAGGTCTGGGCCACTCCGACCACCTGCAGGCCGGCTCCTCGGGCCGCCGCGACGCCGGCGGGGCTGTCTTCCACGGCCAGGACTCGTTCGGCGGGGAGCGCCCGATCGACCCGGCTCCGGAGCCCCTCGAGACCCAGGAGATAGCCCTCCGGATCCGGCTTGCTGGCCGCGTCCTCGGCTCCGATGACCGGCGAGACCCGGGATCGGAGATCCACACTCTCCAGGGCCTTCTCGATCTCGGTCCTCAGGGCGCCGGACACGATCCCCACGGGGATGCGCCCGGTCGTCACACGGAGCAGCTCGACGGCGCCGGGGAAGAAGGGGAATCCCCCCCTTCGCATCCGGTCCTGGTAGAGATCGGCCTTTCGTCGGATCAGTCGATCCAGAGCGTCGGGATCGGGCCGGCGGTTCTCCCTCTCGTGGACGGCGAGGAGACAGCCCCGGTCGTCCAGCCCCAGGTATTCCCGGTAGTAGTCTTCTCGGGAGAGCTCGATTCCCTCCTGGGAGAGGACCCGCCGGAAGAGCTCGAAGTGGACCTCCTCGTCGTCCAGAAGGACTCCGTTGAAGTCGAAGAGGACGGCCCGGATCGTCACCGACTCGTCACCGACGGAGTCCGGATGGAGAAGTCGCCGGGCTTCGTGCGTGGCGGTTACCCCGGGGATCGATCAGACGGCGAAGGAGGAGCCGCAGCCGCAGCTTCCCACCGCCTTGGGATTTTCGAACTTGAATCCAGCCCCCGCCATCCCCATCACGTAGTCGATCCGGGTGCCCTGGAGATACCGGGCCGAGAGAGCGTCGACGTAGACGGTCAGACCCTCGACCTCGTAGACGAAGTCGTTGTCCCGGGCCTCGTCCGTGAAGTCCAGGGCGTACTGGAATCCGCTACAGCCGCCACCCACCACCGCCACCCGGAGACCGAAGGAGTCGTCCATCCCCTCCTCCTGGCGGGTGAGCTTGACCATCTGGACCGCCTTGGAGGTCATCTCCACAGGGTGGTCGGCGGAGTCCGGGACCCCGTCGGCGGGAGGGCCCGCGGGTTCGTCCGGGCTCGTGGGCTGCGTCGTCTGCTCGTTCTGTTCCATGGCTGCCATCCTTCCGTCCACCAAAACCGTCGCCGGGGGGTCGATATTCCTGTTCGAGGGTACCGATCGCGGCCGGACCGGGTCAACCGCCGGTCAGGCGAAAGGGAGCTCGACCACTCGGCCCCGGTGGGCCTCTCCGATCCGCACTTCGGTCCCCGGCTGATTTCCCCGGTCGTGGAGGATGGAGAGCCCCAGAACGCGCTGGAAGGCGGGAGATCGGGTCACGCTGGTCAGGCGTCCCACCGGGCGCCCATCCTCTCGGGTATCGACCCGTCGGATCTCCGCCCCCGTCGGGGGGACCTCCTCCCCTTCCACTTCGATGCCTCGGAGGCGGCGCTTGACCGCCCCCCGGTAATGGATCCTGGCCACCACCTCCTGGCCGAGGTAGCAACCCTTCTCGTAGCTCACGGCTCGGTCTTCCAGGCCCGTTTCCTGGGGGAGGCTCGTGGAGTCGAAATCTCGACCGAACCGGGGGAACCCGGCCTCGATCCGGGCCGTCTCCAGGGCCGCGAGCCCCACCGGCCGCCTCCCGGCTCGCAGGTGTTCCCAGAGGGCCTCGCCCCGAATCCTCTCCGCCGTCAGCACCAACCCGGGGACACCCCAGACCTCCCGAGCCTCCGCCCAGACCGGGAATCCCGCCGGTTCGACCTCCCGACCGGTGCCGATGGAGAGGGGCTCCAGGTCCAGGGAGGAGCCGTCCTCTCCCGGAAGAAACAGCCGGACGGGATACCGCAGGGAGATCTCCACCCGGTCCGCGATCCGGTACTTCGTGGCGTGCTCCCGGATCGTCTCGGCCCTTCCGGGCGGAAGCTCGACCACGATCCCGCTCGGCCGGACGGCGATCCACGCGTCGGCGAGGATCTTCCCCTTCACGTCGGTGAAGAACCCGTAGCCGAACCCCTGGCCGGCCCTCTCCGGAAGGTGGCAGGTCACCAGGCCGTCCAGGAAGCGCGTCCGGTCCTCGCCGGTGAAGAGGGCCTCCGGAGCCCAGGATCGGTCGATCAGGGCCCGATCCTCCCGGATCGCCTCGTACTCATCTTCGGGGTCCCCGAAGCTCTCGGGCACTTCGGGCCCGCCGTCGAGCCTCCGGAGATCGGCCCCGGGCTCTTCCCGAACCGGGGAGAGGACTCCCTCCGCCGTGATCTCGTCGCTCATGGAGGATACGCTAACAGAGGTGATGGATGCTCGGAGCCAGGATTCCTCGTCTCTGGAGCGGGAGTCGGTGGTCATCGAAGGGGGCCCTCGTCCTCTGCACGGGGTCCTGCATCTCCCTTTCGGCCGGGATCCGGCTCCCCTGGTGGTGGTCGCCCACGGTTTCAAGGGCTTCATGGACTGGGGGTTCTTTCCCCCCCTGGCGGACCTCCTGGCGGCCCGGGGCTTCGCCGCACTGCGGTTCAACTTCTCCGGGGCCGGGATGGAACCGGGCGACGAGAGGGTCACCGACCTGGAGGCGTTCCGGCGGAACACGTTGAGCCGGGAAGTCGAGGAGCTCCTGACCGTGATCGAGGAGGGTCCCGGTCTGGCTCCGGAGAGGATCCCGGCGGATCCCGTCGGCGTCCTGGGCCACAGCCGGGGGGGCGGGGTGGCGATCCTGGCCGCGGCCCGGGACCGGGCCCGGGACCGGATCGGAGCCCTGGTGACCTGGAACGCCATCGGCTCCGTGGAGCGGTGGAGTCGGGACGAGGCCGAGCGGTGGAGAGACGAGGGCGTCCACTGGATCGAGAACAGCCGGACGGGTCAGCGTCTCCCCCTGGGGGTCGAGCTGCTGGAAGACGTGGAGGAGAACCGGGAGAAGCTGGATATCGCGGCGGCGGCCCGGGAGCGGGTCGTCCCCTGGTTGCTCGTCCACGCCGAGGAGGACGAATCGGTTTCCGTGGACGAGGCCCGGGAATTGGCCGCGGAGGCCCGTTCCCCGGTGGAGCTCGAGATCATCGAGGGGACGGGGCACACCTTCGGAGCCGGTCATCCCTTCCGGGGACCGACTCCCGCCCTGATCCGGGCCATGAACCGGGCCCAGGGCTGGTTTCGCCAGTGGTTACGGGCGGGGAGTGCTGTAGAATGAAGGTTCTATGCCCCGCGATGTCCAAGTCCCGGAACCGATCCGTGAGCAGCTCCGCCTCGCCCTCATTCGCCTCGACGATTTCCGTCCCGCCGTGGAGGGAGCGGAGCTGAGCTCGGTCTCGAAGCCACCGGGCTGCTTCCATACCCGGATCCAGCTCGCGGTTCCCCGGCCCCTGGACCCGGAGGTGGCGGAGATGCGGGAGCTCGACGTCTATCTCCGCCCCGTGGACGACGGGTACGAGGTGTTCTCGATCCGGGGGCTGAACCTGGAAGAGCTGGGCGAGGACTGATCGCACCGATCGGACGGCGCCCAGGGAACCGCGGTGCCGATCAGCGCCACTCCGGGGGCTTCTTGTGCTCGAGGAAGTGGGAGATTCCCCGACGGCAGTCCTCGGTGAGCCGGGATCGGGCGTTCGTCTCCGCCGCCCGGTCCAGTGCCTCGGAGAGGGGGCGTCCGAGGAGGTCCAGGAGGAGATGCTTCGTCCGGGCGATCGACTCGGAGCTGGCGTTGGTCAGGATCTCCAGGGCCAGGCTCCGTCCGGCCTCCCGGAGCTCCTTCCGGGGCACGATCCGGTCGGCGAGCCCGATCTCCCGGGCCTCTTCGGAGTCGAGGAAGCGGGGATTCAGCAGGATCTCCCGGAGATCCCGGCCCTGGATCCGCAGCGGCAGGAAGGTCGCCACCAGGGCCGCCACGAATCCGATCTTCACCTCGCTGTACATGAACCGGGCTCCCCGGGCGGCCAGGACGAAGTCGTGGGCGGTGGCCACGCCGCAACCGCCGGCGACGCAGGCTCCCTGGACCAGGGCCAGGGTCAGGGCGCTCTGATCCAGGATGGAGGCGAAGAGGTCCCGGAGGCGCCGGGAATCCTCCCGGTTCTCGTCCAGGGAGGCGTCCCGGAGGGACTCGAGATGGGCCAGATCGGCGCCGGCGGAGAAGTTCTCGCCCGCTCCCTGGAGGAGGAGAGCCCGGATTCCCTCCTCCCGCCACGGTCGCTGGTAGATTGCCGTGATCTCCTCGATCATCCGGGGACTCAGTGCGTTGGCGCGCCCGGGATCGTTCAGGGTGATCCAGAGGAGATCCTCGTCCCGGTCCAGGGTCACGGTCCGGAGCTCCGGCAGCGGTTCCGGGGTCATGGCAGGATCTCCTCCGGTACGTCGATCTCCAGGGCCAGCAGTCCCTGGCCGTGGGTCTTGCCCTGGGCGTCGGTCTTGAGGGAAAGAGTTCCACCCCCACCCAGGGAGTCGTGGAGGATGAAGTTCAGGGCCCGGAGGTTCGGTACCTCGTAGCGTTGCACCCTTCCCCGGCAGATCTCCCCGAAGTGCTCTTCGACCCGCTCCGCCGTCACCTGCTCCCGGATCACCTCGTACAGGGCCTCGGAGTCGGCGATGAGGCCGACGTTGCTCCCGTCTCCCTTGTCTCCAGAGCGGGCGTGGGCCACGCGGTACAGGGGGACCTTCATACCTTCTCCACCGTCACCTCGATCTGGTCCTCCACGACCTCCCGATCGATCAGGGCCGGCCAGTAGGCCACGATCTCCTGAGGCTTGGGCCGTCCTCCGGCGAACCCGGTCACCCCCGGGGGACCCGAGGTGATGAGGGGGGCGAGCTCCTTGCCGAACCGCTCGACCTTGTCCCGGTTCTCGTCGCGCACCCCGAGACGCAGAACCACCTCCGGCGGATCGTCCGGCCCCTCCAGGATCCCGGGGAGGCAGGCGGAGACGCCCACGAGCTCCTCCTCCCGCTGGTCTTCGCCGAAGGTGACGCCCGCCTTCTCCAGGCGTTTCCAGACGATCTCCGCCGCCAGCCGGGCCTTGTCCACCGCCCGGGGACCGGAGATCGTGAGCTGTCCAGAGGCCTTGTAGCCCGCCAGGTAGGAGGCCGAGATCTTGAGATACGGCGTCTTCGGCCGTCCCTCGATCCCGAACGCCCGGACTCTGTCTCGACCCGCGGGTTCGAGCTGAACGGTGGTGAAGTCCGCCGTGACGTCGGGGGTCAGGTACTCTCCGGGATCGCCCATCTCGTAGACGAGCTGTTCGGCTACGGTCTCCACCGTCACCAAGCCGCCGGTTCCCTCGTGCTTGGTGACCACGAAGGTGCCGTCCTCGGAGGCCTCGATCAGGGGAAACCCGACGTTCCAGAGGTCCGGGACCTCCCACCACCGGGAGAAGTTCCCGCCGGTGCACTGGGGACCGCACTCGAGGATGTGACCGGCCACGGTGCCGGCGGCGAGGCGATTCCAGTCCCGGGCTTCCCAGCCCATCTCGTGGATCAGGGGGGCCAGGGCCAGGGCGGTGTCCGTGAGGCGACCGCAGAGGACGATCTGGGCCCCCTGCCGAAGGGCCCGGACCACCGGCCAGGCCCCCATGTAGGCGTTGGCGGAGGTCACCCGGTCCAGCATCGGCTCCAGGGGCTCGTCCGTCTCCATGTGGCGGAGCTCGTGGCCCCGGGCCACCAGCTCCGGCAACCGCGGGAGCAGGTCGTCCCCCTCCACCACCCCCACCTCGAGACCCGTCACTCCCAGGTCCCGGGCCACTTCGAAGATCTTCTCCC